>NZ_JBFSVE010000034.1:0-56632 GCF_041467715.1 Vibrio sp. 10N.247.311.14 | reverse complement strand
AACCGAGGTCCACGGATTTGCAATCCGCTGCATAGCCACTCTGCCAAGGCGCCTTAGTAACTCCAATCGAATCGCTCATTGCCATCCTCTTGGGTACGGGATGCATTCTACGGATTCAGACGATTGAGTCAATATTATTTTTGTATTTTTAATTCGTTTGAATAGATTTCATACGAAACAGGCCAAATAGCTGACTTTATGTTCAAAACACACTGTGAGCGGGTTATTCAAAGGAGATCTATATCACATTAGATATCCACTATTGATAACTTAACCTTAGGTTAAAGATCAAAAAAGCGAGCCTCAGCTCGCTTCTTCATCAATGATGTTTTTCGTCTAACAAATCGTCTTTGGCAGCCATCAAGTATTGTGCCATTGACCAGTAAGTAAGAACGGTGGCGACATACAGTGCAATGTAACCTACCCACACCATCCAATCGTCATAGCGCCAGATAAGTACCCAAAGGGCGAACATCTGAGAAACCGTTTTTACTTTACCAACCCAAGATACCGCAACACTTGCGCGTTTACCGATTTCAGCCATCCATTCACGAAGCGCTGAAATGATGATCTCACGAGCAATCATGGTCACGGCTGGAATAGTTATCCAAATAGAGTGGTAATGCTCTGTAATCAGGATAAGAGCCGTAGCGACCAACACTTTGTCAGCCACAGGGTCAATGAAGGCACCGAAGCGAGACGTTTGCCCTAACTTACGAGCTAGCATGCCATCTAGCCAATCAGTGAAACCGGCTACCCAAAACACCATCGCAGCAGCGAAAGGAGCCCATTGATAAGGTAGATAGAAAACGACAACGAATACTGGGATCAAAAATAGTCTCAGTAAGGACAAAATGTTAGGTATATTCAAACGCATATTATTGGGCTCTTATTAATTGCGCTTTAATGGTGCGGGATTTTTACTATTGTTTCAATGCTTGATAAATGTTTTCTGCCAAAGAATGACTAATGCCCGGCACTTTGGCTATTTCTTCGACAGTTGCACGCTTAAGTTCTTGTAAGCCACCCATATATTTCAGCAAAACTTGACGACGTTTAGGTCCTACCCCTTCAATTCCTTCCAAAGCACTGGTTCTGCGCGTTTTACCACGTTTCGCCCTGTGCCCTGCAATCGCATGATTATGGCTCTCATCACGAATGTGCTGGATAAGATGCAGCGCTGGTGCATCGCTAGGTAAATTAAACTCTTCACCTTCAAGGGTTACCAAAGTTTCTAAACCCGGTTTACGCGTCACGCCTTTCGCAATACCCATCATTCTTGGTCTAAACGGCCAATCACCCCAATATTGAGAAATGATCTCATGAGCGCGGTTTAGCTGACCTTTACCACCATCGATAAAGATGATGTCTGGGATCTTGTCGACATCGAGTTGCTTCGAATAACGTCTCTCAAGCGCCTGAGCCATCGCTGCATAATCATCGCCACCTGTAATGCCGGTGATGTTGTAACGACGGTACTCTGGTTTAACCGGGCCTTCTTGATTGAACACCACACACGACGCAATCGTGCTTTCACCCATGGTATGACTGATATCAAAACATTCCATGCGCTTGATAGCATCCATCGACAGCACTTCTTGGAGCTCTTTGAAGCGCTGATTAATCGTCATCTTGTGATTAATCTTGGTGGTAATAGCCGTCAATGCATTGGTATTAGACAATTTAAGGTAACGACCTCGAGTACCTGAAGGGTTGGTATTGAAGTGAATCTTACGACCCGCTACTTCACACAAGGCTTCTTGAATCGGTGTGACATCTTCCATCAAATCGGCATTGAGAATCAAACGGGTTGGGATGGTTCTCGCTTCATTATGCGCAAGATAGTATTGGCTTAAAAAGCTCGAAAAGACCTCTTCTCGCACCGTATTGTTGGGAATTTTAGGGAAATGGCTTCTACTGCCTAAAACCTTGCCTTGGCGAATCATCAAGATATGAATACACGCTACGCCATTCTCTTGAGCAAATCCCAACACGTCCATATCTTCCATTGAATCGTCAGATACGTATTGTTGTTCTTGCACACGTCGAATCGCTTGGATTTGATCACGGAAAGCGGCAGCTTGTTCAAAACGAAGCTCACGGCTTGCCTTGTCCATCTTTTCGATGAGCGTCTCAAGGACTAATTTATCCTTTCCTTGCAGGAACAGACGAACATAGTCGATAAGCTCGCTGTACTCTTCATCAGAGATGATTGAGCTAACACATGGCGCAGCACAACGGCCAATCTGATACATCAAACATGGACGTGTTCTGTTGGCATAAACCGTATCTTCACACTGGCGGGCAGGGAAAATCTTTTGGATTAGGTGTAGCGTCTCACGCACAGCGCCGGAATCAGGGTAAGGACCAAAGTATTCGCCCTTTTTCTTCTTAGCACCACGGTGTATCGACAAACGAGGATGCTTGTGACCGCTAATAAAAATATAAGGGTACGACTTATCATCACGCAAAAGTACGTTGTATTTAGGCAAGTACTGCTTGATGTAGTTGTGCTCAAGAATGAGCGCTTCTGTTTCCGTGTGCGTTACAGTGACATCGATCTTGTCAATATTACTAACTAGAGCGCGTGTTTTTTCACTGTCGACTTTTTTACGGAAATAACTGGAAAGGCGTTTTTTGAGGTTCTTAGCTTTACCGACGTAAATAACGGCAGCCTCGGCGTTATACATTCGATAAACGCCGGGCTGCTCTGTTACTGTCTTGAGGAATGAGACTGAGTCAAACAAGTTGGTCACTATACGATCTCAGTGTTAAAGGGTCTCAGTGTCTAACATTCCATGTCTAATCGCTAAATGCGTCAGCTCTACATCGCCACTGATATCCAGCTTACTGAACAAGCGGTAGCGGTAACTGTTGACTGTTTTAGGACTTAGATTGAGTTGTTCTGAAATATCCGTCACTTTCTGACCTTTGGTAATCATCATCATGATTTGAAGTTCACGTTCAGATAAGTCTGCGAATGGATTTTCAGACGCAGGCGAGAATTGGCTCAAAGCCATCTGCTGCGCAATTTCTGGTGAAATGTATCGTTGGCCACTATTAACCACTCGAATTGCATTTACCATTTCATCCGGACCAGCCCCTTTAGTAAGGTAACCAGCAGCTCCAGCTTGCATCACTTTAGTTGGAAACGGATTTTCCGTATGAACAGTTAAAACGATGATTTTAACATCAGGGTTGAAACGCAAGATCTTCTTGGTTGCTTCTAAGCCACCAATACCAGGCATATTCATATCCATCAAAATAACGTCAGTATTGTTAGTACGACACCATTTTGCAGCATCTTCACCGCTTTCAGCTTCCCCTGCTACGTTCATTCCACGGACGTCTTCAATAATACGTCGTATCCCTGTGCGAACCAGCTCGTGATCATCTACAAGGAAAACATTTATCAAACTTGTATCTCCACACTATTAATTGGCTCTGCAACCACTGTGTCATTTCATCTGTTTGAAACAATTGAACAAAGGAACAGTGGATCGCAGCATTGAGTACATCTTAACTTAATTACTAAAAAAAAGCTCTGTTGAATATGTGCTGAAACACGAACTTTAGCAAGTACTTATTAACAAATAAGCTAACTAAAACAACAAGCTTTTTCTAAAAATCAACCAGTTAAAACAACACCCAATAAAATTACATAAGATAAAGATATTTTCAATACCATTGAATAACCATTCGCGACAATTTCACTTATTTGCTTATAGAGTCCCGTTATTTGCCTCTACTAACTAGAATTTAGTTAGTATTTTTACTGCCTTTTGTGCGCAGAAGGTCGCTAGATGGTAGTATTCGATTCCCCATTTCAATAGGTTACTACATTGGATATTCAGCAAGGCTTTGTACTCACAAGACAAGCAAGAGATTTTTCAGGGCGCACACAAATCGACTTGTGGTTAAGCACCCCTCAAGGCCCTACTCTGCTGACGATTCAAAATGAAAAACCGGTATTTTTTGTCGCTCAATCTGACGTTGAGGCATGTCAGGCAATCGCAGCGAAAGAGTCGATCGATTGCCAATTTAAGCCTCTAGAATTAGCCACATTCGAGCAAACACCTCTCGCCGCGTGTTACACCTCACTGTCGAGAAGCAGCTTTGGTTTAGCGCAAGCCTTTCACAACGAAGAAATCCAAACCTTTGAAAGCGATATTCGACTCGCCGATCGATTCTTGATGGAACGTTTTATCAAGGGAAGTATTGAGTTCACCGGATCTGCTGTGCAAAAAAATCAGCATCGTCGAGTCTCAAACGCAAAATGCCGAGCAGGTGATTACTTACCCAGTCTATCTGTGGTCTCGCTTGATATTGAGTGTTCGGAAAAAGGCGTGCTTTATTCAATTGGCCTAGACAGCCCGATGGACAGCCGAGTAATCATGGTCGGCGAAGCACAACAAGCTGAAACCAATATCCAATGGGTTGCCAACGAGAAAGCGCTACTTGAAGCCATGATAGCTTGGTTCTCTGAATTTGATCCTGACATCATCATTGGCTGGAATGTTATCGACTTCGATTTTAGGCTGCTGCACAAACGTTCAGAATGGAACGAAGTGAAGCTCAACATCGGCAGAGACAACCAACCGAGCTTTTTCCGCAGTTCTGCTCAAAATCAGCAAGGTTTTATCACGATTCCGGGGCGCGTTGTCTTGGATGGTATTGATATGCTCAAGACAGCGACCTACCACTTCCGTTCTTGGTCTCTTGAGTCGGTATCGCAAGAGCTGCTTGGGGAAGGCAAAGACATCCATAACGTTCATGACCGTATGGATGAGATAAACCGAATGTTTAAGTTCGATAAACCCTCACTCGCTAAGTACAACCTTCAAGACTGCGTACTGGTAAACAGCATCTTCGAGCACACTCACCTACTCGACTTCGCGATTGAGCGCTCTCGATTAACCGGTGTTGAGCTGGATCGCGTTGGTGGCTCTGTTGCGGCCTTTACTAACTTATATCTGCCTCAAATCCACAGAGCGGGTTATGTCGCACCGAACTTAGAGCCAGAGAATTGGATTGCGAGCCCCGGCGGTTATGTGATGGATTCAATTCCCAATCTGTACGACTCGGTTCTGGTACTCGATTTTAAAAGCCTATACCCGTCCATCATTCGTTCGTTTTTGATTGACCCTATGGGGCTTATTGAAGGATTGAAACTGGAACTAGGTCCAGACGAAAACCAAGCGGTTGATGGTTTTCGCGGTGGGCAATTCCACCGCTCTAAACACTTTCTGCCAGAGATGATCGAAAACCTATGGGCTGCACGTGATGTGGCCAAAAAGAACAACGAGAAAGCGTTCTCTCAAGCGATTAAGATCATCATGAACTCGTTTTATGGTGTGTTGGGTTCGTCTGGTTGTCGTTTCTTCGATACCCGGTTAGCGTCTTCAATTACCATGCGTGGACATGAGATCATGAAGCAAACCAAGGTTCTGATCGAAGACAAAGGCTATCAAGTGATTTACGGTGATACCGATTCAACCTTCGTGTCTCTGAACGGCAGTTATGATCAGCAAAAAGCAGACGAGATCGGGAACACACTGGTCGCTTACATCAACGATTGGTGGACGAATCATTTAAAAGAGACCCACAACCTAACCTCAATACTCGAATTGGAATACGAGACTCACTATCGCAAGTTTCTAATGCCGACCATTAGAGGTTCAGAAACCGGCTCGAAGAAACGTTATGCCGGATTAATCACTCAAGGCGATAAAGAAAAGATCATATTTAAAGGGCTTGAGAGTGCACGCACCGATTGGACACCTCTCGCACAGCAATTCCAACAAACCTTGTATGAGATGGTGTTTCACGATCAAGATCCAACCGACTACGTCAGACAGTTTGTTGATGAAACCTCTGCTGGCAAACATGATGATTTATTGGTGTATCAAAAGCGCTTACGCCGCAAATTACATGAATACCAAAAGAACATTCCGCCGCAGGTTCGCGCAGCTCGTATGGCCGATGAGATCAATGCTCAGTTAGGGCGCCCTCTTCAATACCAAAATAAAGGACGCATTGAGTATTTGATTACTCTGAGTGGCCCTGAGCCCAAGGAGTATTTAAAGAGTGGTATCGATTATCAGCACTATATCGACAAGCAGATTAAACCGGTCGCAGAGGCAATACTGCCCTTCATCGGTTTAGACTTTGAAAGAGTTAGTGGGCAGCAGTTGGGTTTGTTCTAGCACTATATTCAATATGCTCTTAAAACGAAAAAAGCAGAGATATGTTCTTCAGCACACTCTGCTTTTTAGTATCAATGGATCGGTTATAAATCTCTATCCGATTCTGAACTCGGTTTTCTGATACTGCTTAATCAACCACTCACCAAAGCCATCAAGAATACCGATCACCGAACGTTTAGGGATTGGTCGACCAGAAAGTAAAATGCCCAACCTTTGGATTTCGACTTCTCGACCTGGGTGATACTTCAAGAACTGTTGGCCACATTCAACAGGATCATCGTACCAATATTTATCGCGGTACATCACCAGTGAGTAACTCGCCCGTAGAAGCTTCTTGGCAATAATCACCTGCGCAGCGACTTGTTGTTCTGGCGTTGTCGCTCGTGCGATCTTGTTGCGATACACCGCCAACCAGTTTTCCGCATCCATATTCCAGTGCTTAGCGATTTCCCAACTTGTTTCAAAATCACCATAGCAGTCTGATAAGTCTTCACCATGCACACACACGGCTAAATGCTTGAGCATAAAACCCCAAGTGAAGATATTGTCGAAATCGACTATCTCACTCACTAAGGTAGTTTTTATCGCCACTTGAGTTACCTGCGGGAAGCTCTTTTGGAAACGCCATTTGATGGTGTTCAACAAAGTGGTTCGTTGGTCAGGAAACGGTCGATGGGTCACCACAACCACATCTAGATTGGAGCGACCGAAGACGGCTTGCTTACGAGCCACACTGCCATAAATATAAATACTGTGCAGATTAGATCCTAACCCACCTTTTAGAAAGGTAATCAGATCGTTAACCACAGGTTGAAATTCAGGTTGAAAAGGCTGTGTTGGGTCAATAACGGGTAGCTGCATAGGTCGTTTCGGTAAATAAAATAATGATTTAACTATAACTCTATGATCGCCTAGGTGACTTTATGATTCAAGCTATTCCTATTTATAGCATCTCCGAGATATAATCAGCGGATAGACCCACTAAGGACAAACACAAAATGCCTAGAGCAAGTGAAATTAAAAAAGGTTTTGCTATCACAGTAGAAAGCAAAACAGTGATCGTTAAAGATATCGAAGTAACAACACCAGGCGGCCGTGGCGGCCAAAAGATTTACCGCTTCCGTGGTAACGATGTAGCAACTGGCGTTAAAACTGAAGTTCGCCACAAGGCTGACGAAATTGTTGAAACTATTGACGTAACTAAGCGTGCAGTAATGTTCTCTTACGTTGATGGCAACGAGTACATCTTCATGGACAACGAAGATTACACACAATTCATCTTCAACGGTGAGACTATCGAAGACGAACTACTGTTCATCAACGAAGAAACTCAAGGCATGTACGCGATCCTTATCGACGGCAACGCTGCAACGCTTGAGCTACCAACATCTGTTGAACTAGTTATCGAAGAGACTGATCCTTCAATCAAAGGTGCATCAGCGTCTGCTCGTACTAAGCCTGCTCGTCTTTCTACAGGTCTTACTATTCAAGTACCTGAATACATCGCGACTGGCGACAAAGTAGTAGTAAACACTGCTGAACGTAAATACATGAACCGCGCAAGCTAAGATACTTATTATGACCGAAGCTAACGACCTAATGTCTTATGACGACGCAATTGACACTGCATACGACATCTTCCTAGAGATGGCACCTGACAACCTAGAGCCTGCAGACGTGATTCTTTTCACTGCTCAGTTTGAAGATCGTGGCGCAGCAGAGCTTGTTGAAACTGGCGATGATTGGGTTGAACATGTTGGCTTTGAAGTCGACAAAGAGATCTACGCTGAAGTGCGCATTGGTCTTGTGAATGAAGCTGATGACGTTCTAGACGACGTATTTGCTCGCATGTTAATCAGCCGTGATCCAGAACATAAGTTCTGTCACATGCTGTGGAAACGCGACTAATACCGCTGTTGACGCTCATCTGCATGAGTAAACAAGTATTCATGTAAGCGAGTTAAAAGTTAGCCGAGCCCATTGCTCGGCTATTTTTATCACGCTATTTTCCATCGTGATTCATCACTTTCATCATCAACGTTAGATTCACTGATTATGACCAAAGCAAAAACAGACACACAATCAAAAGGCTATGCCTGCATTGGCCTAGTTAACCCAAAGACGCCAGAAAACGTAGGCTCAGTGATGCGAGCAGCTGGCTGCTACGGCGCCAACTCTGTGTTTTACACTGGCACACGCTACGACCATGCGCGAAAATTCCATACCGACACCAAAGAAAAGCACTTAGCCCTGCCTTTGATTGGTGTTGAAGAGCTGAAAGATATTATTCCAGTAGGCTGCGTGCCGGTTGCTGTTGATCTGATTGAAGGTGCTAAGCCTCTACCTGATTACAAGCACCCACCACGCGCGTTTTACATTTTTGGCCCAGAAGATGGCACGCTAAAGAAAGAGATCACAGATTTCTGTCGTGAGACGATTTACGTTCCGACCAACGGCTGCATGAACCTAGCAGCATCAGTGAATGTAGTGCTTTACGACCGATTAGCGAAAGGCGATAACTTCTCGAATCATAAGTAAATAGAACGAGATAAGAGATGCGAAGAGCATGCTTACTGCCGATTATGGCAGTATGTTTTCGATACTCGATTACTCGCATCCCGAATCTTTTATTTCTTCTAGACGTAAAAAAACCTGCTCAATGAGCAGGTTTTTTAGTATTCAGTGCTTTTAGCTAATGAAGCTTTACGCGCAATAAATTACGTAATTACTGACGTGTTCTTGGCTTAGCTGGTTTAGCCGGACGACCGTTGTTCAGTTTAGGCTTACTTTTGTTAGCCTGAGGTTTGCCTTTGTTTGCAGCTGGAGCGCTACGACCTGAATCAGGTGTTGTAGTACCGCGAGTTGCAGGCTTCTTACGCTTAGTTTGGTTGCTACGGCCTTTTGGTGCGTTTGCACGCTCTTCGTGACGTTTAACAGCACGACGAATTTTTTGGCTACGAGAACGCTCACGCTTACGAGAAGTGTTTGAAGGATCAAGATCCAACAGTGTCTCTTTCTCAGGCTTAAGCTCAACAAGCTCACGCAGGTAGTTAACTTCTTGAAGATCTAGCTCTTTCCAACCGCCACGAGGCAGTTTCTTATCAAGGTAGATATCACCGTAACGTACACGTTTCAGGCGGCTTACTGTCGTTTCTTGAGATTCCCAAAGACGACGAACTTCACGGTTACGACCTTCGTTAATCGCTACGTAGAAAGTATGGTTCATACCTTCACCACCAGCGTAAACAACATCTTCAAAACGAGCCATGCCGTCTTCTAGTTGTACACCACGAGTAACGTTTTTAACTTTTTGCTCAGTCACTTCACCGAATACACGTACTAGGTACTCACGCTCAACCTGACGGCTTGGGTGCATTAGACGGTTTGCAAGCTCACCATCAGTAGTGAAAAGCAAAAGGCCTGATGTGTTTGCATCAAGACGACCAACTGAAATCCAACGAGAACCACGGATCTTAGGTAGACGATCGAAAACAGTACGGCGGCCTTCAGGGTCGTGACGAGTACAAAGCTCACCTTCAGGTTTGTAGTAAGCAAGTACACGACAAACCACTTCTTCAGAAGCCTTGCCTGAAACAGTATGGCCATCGATACGGATCACTGAGTTCTCGTCTTCAAGACGCTCGCCCAGTTTCGCAACTTGACCGTTAACACTTACACGACCAGATTTGATTAAACCTTCTAGTTCACGACGAGAACCGTGACCAGCTCGCGCTAAAACCTTCTGTAATTTTTCGCTCATTTACTCTTTTCTACCTAATTGTCGTCTTCACAGACGTCGAATGAATTTTTCGCGACCAAATCGCGGTCGCGTATTATCGCAAATAACCTGCCAAAAAGCACTTGTTATTTACTGTGGCAGGTTTGCTGTATCGTTACAGACTGTTAATCAGTAAAGCGATTATTCAAACGGCGCAGGATCGCCAGCACCACGACGTAGAACCACGGCATCATCGTCACTGAAGTCAATAACGGTCGTCGGTTGCTCACCTAAGTAACCGCCATTCAAAATCACATCAACCGCATGCTCTAGGCTGTCACGAATTTCTTCTGGATCCGACTCTGTAGTCTCGTTACCCGGAAGAATCAGAGACGTCGACATCAGTGGTTCGCCCATCGCTTCCAACAGGTCGAGTGCAATCTTGTTGTCTGGGACACGAATACCAATCGTTTTACGCTTGGCGTTCATCAAACGCTTTGGCACTTCTTTAGTTGCTTTAAAGATAAACGTGTAAGCACCTGGCGTGTGTGCTTTCAGCAGACGGAAAGCCACGTTATCAACGCGTGCATACAGTGATAACTCAGAAAGATCACGACATAACAAGGTGAAATTGTGCTTGTCATCGATGCGACGAATTTTACAGATACGTTCAAGTGCTTGTTTGTTTTCAAGCTGACAGCCCAGCGCATAACCGGAATCTGTTGGATAAACCACAACGCCGCCATTGCGAATAATCGCAACCGCTTGAGTAATTAAGCGTGCTTGTGGGTTATCTGGGTGTACATAAAAAAACTGGCTCATTGTTGATCCTCGTTATCGAATCTCTCGACTCTATCATCAGAAGGAGCTGGCTCACCTAAAGACTATTCAGATGGTGAAACCGTTTGAAACTCCCAATCTTTCCATACTTCTTCGACCCCAGAAGGTAGCCAGAGATTGCGTCCAAGTTCCATCCACGGAGATGGGTAATGGAAATCACTGCCTTGGGAGGCTAATAGTTTGTATTGTATAGCATAATCCGCGAGTGTGCGTCTTTCTTGTTGCGCTTGCTGAGGTTGAGCTACTTCCATCGCATCCCCTTTCGCTTCAACAAATGCCGCTAGCAGGCGCTTAACCCACTTGGCTGTAAGTCCATATCGCCCAGGGTGAGCGAGTACGGCTTGTCCACCAGCAGCATGAATAGCCGTGACAGCATCACTCATTGAACACCAAGTTGGCGGCACATAACCTGGGTTATTACGAGTAAGAAACTTTTTAAACACCTGCTGCATAGTTTTCGCATAGCCATTGTCGACTAGCCACTTAGCAAAGTGAGCGCGAGTGATTGGTGCATCACCCGCAATCAATTTAACTTCTTCTAACACCCCTTCACGAGTCGCTTTCTCAAGACGGTGAGCGATCATCTCAGCACGCCCAATACGGTGTTGCTTCTGTTGTTCAATGAGCGCTTTGAGTTCTGGTGACTCAGGATCAACGTTTAACCCAACAATATGGATATCTTTGTTTTGCCAAACAGTCGAAATCTCAATGCCGTTTATCAACTGAATAGGAAGGTTGTTATCCGCAATGTAGCTGCGTGCTTCAGCAAGCCCATCAGTCGTGTCATGATCTGTAATCGCTAGCGCTTCGATGTTAAAGCCAAGCGCTCGGTCAATTAGCTCAGGTGGAGTAAGTCGGCCATCTGAGGCTGTTGTATGACTATGTAGATCAATTCTCATATATTCTTTTTCATTGTTTTCAATTTTTATCGTTATATTTGTGTCAACACACTTGACCCGCAAGCGGAAAACTAGTTAACTAGTACACAAATACGAAGTATCACATTTGATAGGTTCACCATGTTACAAGAATTTAACCAAAACCATAAAGATAAAGTTTTAGAACTTTCTTCAGTAGAAGCAAGTTCAGAGCTTAATTGGTGGCGCACTTGGACAAGTTCTTGGTGGGCTAACGTGTACTTCTAATTAAACAGTTTGTTTATAAAAAAGTTATCACTAAGCCCGCTTTAATAGCGGGCTTTTTAATTTGTCGAACATCTCACATTCAACTGACTAACAAATCATCGAATTGACCATATTCTAGATTGGGTGAAAGGTATCTTTATGCGACTATGTACGGCAGGAAATTTAAAGAATCATAAAGGAGGTCTTGTGAACAAGGCCATTGAAATCAAAAAACTGGGAACCATTGAGGTCATCAATTCCTCAGTTCCTTACTCGCAAGATCCAACCAGCGTTTTTCATACTTTGTGTGAAAACAAAACTGATAGTCTTTTGTTGGAATCTGCCGAGATTGAATCTAAACAGAACCTGACAAGCCTACTCCTTATCGACTCTGCTGTTCGCATCGTATGTCGCGGACATGAAGTAACCTTTCAAGCATTGACTGAAAACGGTCAAGCGCTTATCGAACATCTCACTCAAAACGTGAAAGCAGAAATTAAATCTGACCTTACTGATAACGTTTTGACGCTGACTTTTATCGAACCAAGCAACGAATTAGACGAAGACTCACGTTTAAGAGAAGCCTCTTCATTCGATGCACTGCGTTTGGTTCAGCACAGCTTTGAGCAAGACGCGGATAACAAACACGCATTATTCATGGCGGGCTTATTCGCTTACGACATCGTGGCAAACTTTGAGCCACTAGGTGATGCTGAAGCAACCAACAATTGTCCTGACTTTGTATTCTACGTAGCTGAAACGCTATTGCGTTTCGATCATCAAGAGAACGAAGGCCTACTTCACGCGAGCTTATTTGCTCAAGATGACAACATCAAAGCGCAATTAACTGACCGTCTAGCCGACATTCAAACTCAGTGTCAGTCCCTGAAAGCCATCACTGAAGTAACGCCGTTAGACAACGTTGAAGCTGTACCTAGCGTTTCAGATGAAGACTTCTGCCAAACGGTTCGTGATTTAAAAGAGTACGTAGTTAAAGGCGATGTATTCCAAGTGGTACCTTCACGCCGCTTCACTCTACCTTGCCCTGCCCCACTGGCGGCTTATAAAGAACTCAAACAAAGCAACCCAAGCCCTTACATGTTCTACATGCAAGACGAGCTGTTTACTCTGTTCGGTGCATCTCCAGAAAGCGCGCTGAAATACGAGACAGAAACCAACCAAATCGAGATCTACCCGATTGCTGGTACTCGTCGTCGTGGTAAGCGCCCTGACGGTCAAATCGATTTCGACCTAGACAGCCGTATCGAGCTTGAACTGCGTACCGACAAGAAAGAAAACGCCGAGCACATGATGCTAGTTGACCTAGCGCGTAACGATGTGGCACGTATTGCCGAAGCTGGCACTCGCCACGTAGCAGACTTACTGAAAGTAGACCGCTACAGCCATGTAATGCACTTGGTTTCTCGTGTTGTTGGTCAGCTCCGTGAAGACTTAGATGCTCTGCACGCTTACCAAGCTTGTATGAACATGGGCACGCTAACGGGCGCACCAAAAATCCGCGCAATGCAGCTTATTCGAGACGTAGAAAAAACGCGTCGTGGTAGCTACGGTGGTGCAGTCGGTTATCTAACCGGTGAAGGGACTCTAGATACTTGTATCGTAATTCGCTCTGCTTACGTTGAAGATAGCGTAGCACAAGTACAAGCTGGCGCTGGTGTGGTATTCGATTCAGACCCACAAGCAGAAGCCGATGAAACTCGCGGCAAAGCACAAGCGGTTATCTCAGCGATTCAAGCAGCTCATACTAAGAACCTAACAAATAAGAAGGAGTCGTAATCATGGCTGATATTGTATTCATCGATAACTTCGACTCGTTCACTTACAACCTTGTAGACCAATTTCGTTCATTAGGTCACAGCGTAAAAATTTACCGTAACAACATTCCTGCAAAAGTAGTTGAAGCGGCGATCAACGAACTAGACAACCCTGTTGCACTGCTTTCACCAGGCCCTGGCGCTCCAGCAGATGCGGGCTGTATGCCAGAGCTGATTCAGCTTCTAAAAGGTAAAGTGCCAATGATTGGTATTTGCTTAGGCCACCAAGCGATTGTTGAAGCCTATGGCGGCACCGTTGCAGGCGCTGGCGAAATCATTCATGGTAAGGTGTCGATGATGGAACACCAAAACCATGCGACTTACCAAGGCTTACCTTCGCCACTGGCTATCGCTCGCTATCACTCTTTAGTGGCAACGCATGTATCTGATAGCCTAACGGTGACAGCTGAAGTCGATGATTTGGTGATGTCTGTGGTTCAAGAACAAGACAAGGTGTGTGGATTCCAATTCCACCCTGAATCAATTATGACGACCTACGGTGCAACGCTTCTAGCAAACGCTATCGAATGGGCTCTTGAGAAACCTCTTCGCCTTGAAAAGACTGGAAAATAGGAAACGATCATGGAACAGATTAATAAACTTTACGAACAGCAGTCTCTTACTCAAGAAGAAAGCCAACAGTTATTTGATGTGATCATCAATGGTGAACTAGACCCAATCTTGATGGCTTCTGCGCTAACTGCACTGAAAATCAAAGGCGAAACGCCCGATGAAATTGCAGGCGCAGCAAAAGCACTACTTGCGAATGCAAACCCGTTCCCGCGCCCTGATTACGATTTCGCAGACATCGTAGGTACAGGTGGCGACGGTCACAACACCATCAATATCTCGACGACTTCTGCATTTGTTGCCGCAGCGTGTGGCTTAAAAGTCGCGAAGCACGGTAACCGCAGCGTATCGAGCAAATCAGGCTCTTCTGACTTACTGGATTCGTTCGGTATCAACCTAGCGATGACAGCTGAAGACACACGTACGGCTGTTGATGAACTTGGCGTAGCATTCCTATTTGCTCCGCAATATCACGTTGGTGTACGTCACGCGATGCCGGTTCGTCAAACAATGAAAACGCGCACTATCTTCAATATTCTTGGCCCACTGATTAACCCTGCTCGCCCTAACATCGAGCTAATGGGTGTTTACAGCAAAGAACTGGTACGCCCTATCGCAGAAACCATGCTGCAAATGGGCATGAAGCGTGCAGCTGTTGTGCACGGTAGCGGCCTAGATGAAGTAGCGATTCACGGCGAGACTATCGTTGCTGAGATTAAAGATGGCAAGATTCACGAGTACACAGTGACTCCGGCTGACTTTGGTTTGAACACTCACCCTCTTGAAGCGATTAAGGGCGGCGAGCCAGAAGAGAACAAAGCCATCACAACTGATATCCTGACGGGTAAAGGCACTGATGCTCAAGTTGGCGCAGTGGCAGTCAACGTAGCTCTGCTGATGCGTCTATTTGGTCACGAAGACCTAAAAGCCAACGCTCAGCAAGCGATTGACGCGATGAACTCTGGCAAAGCGTACGAGCTTGTACATAAGCTTGCTGCACACGCCTAACGAACGACGAATTGAGACAAAGAACATGACACAGACTACCGATAAACTGTCGACCCACGTTTCAGTCAAAGAAGCTGAAATGGCGGAAGTATTAGCAAAAATCGTTCGTGATAAATACCAATGGGTTGAAGCACGTAAGCAGACTCAACCATTAGACGAGTTTAAAGCGTCACTAACTGCAACAGACCGCAGCTTTTATGACGCTCTGAGCGGAGAACAAACGGTTTTCATCACTGAATGTAAAAAGGCCTCTCCGTCAAAAGGTTTAATCCGTGACGAGTTTGACCTCGACTACATTGCTTCTGTTTACAACAACCACGCAAACGCGATTTCTGTGCTGACAGACGAGAAGTACTTCCAAGGTGACTTTGAGTTTTTACCTAAAGTTCGCAGCATTGCTAAGCAGCCTATCCTGTGTAAAGACTTCATGGTTGATACCTACCAAGTGTATCTAGCTCGTCATTACTCAGCTGATGCTATCTTGTTAATGCTATCGGTATTAGATGACAAAGAGTACAAAGCGCTGGCGGAAGTCGCTCACTCACTCAACATGGGTGTATTGACCGAAGTCAGCAACGAAGAAGAGCTTCACCGTGCAGTCGCTCTAAACGCTAAGGTGATCGGCATTAACAACCGTAATCTTCGTGACCTTTCGACTGATTTGAACCGTACTAAAGAGTTGGCGCCGCTGATTCGCGAACTGGCTCCAAACGCAGTCGTAATTTCAGAGTCTGGCATCTACACACATCAACAAGTTCGTGACCTTTCAACGTTTGCAGATGGATTCCTAATCGGTAGCTCTCTAATGGCTGAGAAAAACCTTGAGCTTGCTGTGCGTAAAGTAACGCTGGGTGAAAACAAGGTGTGTGGTTTAACTCACTCTGACGATGCAGCGAAAGCGTATCAAGCTGGTGCGGTATTCGGTGGTCTGATTTTCGTCGAAGCATCTAAGCGTCATGTGGATATCGAAGCTGCTCGTTTGACTATGAGCGGCGCACCTTTGAACTACGTGGGTGTGTTCCAAAACCACAGCGTGGCAGACGTTGCGAACACGGTTTCTGAGCTAGGTTTATTTGCAGTGCAACTGCACGGTGATGAATCTCAAGCATATGTCGATGAACTAAAACAGTCACTGCCTGAAAGCGTTGAGATTTGGAAAGCTTACGGTGTTGCTTCTGGTTCTGAAAACGGTGCAGAGAGCTCGCTACCAGAATTACTGGAAAGCAACGTGACTCGTCACCTGCTAGATACTAAAGTGGGTTCTCAAACAGGTGGCACAGGCCAAGTGTTCGATTGGAGCCTAATCAACAACCAAAGCGCGATCATGTTGGCGGGTGGTCTAAACCCAGAAAATGCTAACCAAGCGGCTAAGTTGGGCTGCTTAGGGTTAGACCTAAACTCTGGCGTTGAATCAGCTCCAGGTAAAAAAGACGCAGACAAGCTGCAGCGTGCTTTTGCTGCGATTCGCAATTACTAGTCCAAACTCGGCGCTAGAAAGCAGAAAGCAGAAAGCAGAAAGCAGAAAGCAGAAACTAAAAACATATTTGTGAGCTTTGCCTTTTGCGAAGCTCAAACAAGATTAAATGACTTGGTGTGAATACACATCAGTAGAATTGAAGGAATAACACAATGGCTAAACTCGATGCCTACTTTGGTGAATACGGTGGTCAATACGTACCGCAGATCCTAGTGCCAGCACTAGACCAACTTGAACAAGCATTTATCGATGCACAAGCCGATCCTGAGTTCCGCAGCGAATTCATGACGCTTCTTCAAGAGTACGCTGGTCGTCCAACGGCACTAACGCTAGCACGCAACCTAACAAAAGGTACAAAAACAAAACTGTACCTAAAGCGTGAAGATCTACTTCACGGCGGTGCTCACAAGACAAACCAAGTTCTTGGTCAAGCATTGCTAGCAAAACGTATGGGTAAGCAGGAAATCATCGCTGAAACTGGCGCAGGCCAACACGGTGTGGCAACGGCTCTAGCGTGTGCTCTACTAGGTCTTAAGTGTCGTGTTTACATGGGTGCAAAAGACGTTGAACGTCAAAGCCCGAACGTGTTCCGTATGAAGCTAATGGGCGCAGAGGTTATCCCTGTTCATTCTGGCTCTTCAACGCTAAAAGATGCGTGTAACGAAGCACTACGTGACTGGTCTGCAACTTATGAAGACGCGCATTACCTATTGGGTACTGCAGCGGGTCCTCACCCATTCCCAACGATTGTTCGTGATTTCCAACGCATGATTGGTGAAGAAACGAAGCACCAAATCTTAGCTCGTGAAGGTCGCCTTCCCGATGCGGTTATCGCTTGTGTCGGCGGTGGTTCGAACGCTATCGGTATGTTTGCGGATTTCATTGAAGAAGAAACTGTTCGCCTAATCGGTGTAGAGCCGGCTGGTAAAGGTATTGATACCGACCAACACGGCGCGCCGCTTAAGCACGGTAAAACCGGTATCTTCTTCGGCATGAAAGCGCCACTGATGCAAGATGAGAACGGCCAAGTAGAAGAGTCTTACTCTGTATCTGCGGGTCTAGACTTCCCATCAGTTGGTCCTCAACACGCGCACCTAAATGCTATTGGCCGTGCTGAATACGACAACGTGACCGACGACGAAGCGCTAGAAGCGTTCCAATTGATTGCACGTAAAGAAGGTATTATCGCAGCGCTAGAGTCATCTCATGCTTTGGCTCATGCTGTTAAAATGGCTCACGATGACCCAGAGAAAGAACAGCTATTAGTGGTTAATCTATCTGGTCGTGGTGATAAAGACATCTTCTCTGTACACGACATTCTTAAAGAGAAAGGAGCATTATAATGGATCGCTATCAATCACTCTTCACTCGCTTAGCTGAAAAGAATCAGGGCGCATTTGTACCATTCGTAACGGTTGGCGATCCTAACCCTCAGCAATCTCTTAAGATCATGGAAACACTCGTTGAAGCGGGTGCTGATGCACTTGAACTTGGTATTCCATTCTCAGATCCGCTTGCTGATGGCCCGACAATCCAAGGTGCAAACATTCGTGCGTTAGATTCAAAAGTAACGCCAGATGTGTGTTTTGATCTTATTGGTCAAATTCGTGCTAAATACCCAGATCTGCCAATCGGCCTACTGATGTACGCAAACTTGGTGTACGCACGTGGTATCGAGAACTTCTACGAGCGTTGTGCGAATGCAGGTATCGATTCAGTATTGATTGCTGATGTACCAACCAACGAGAGTGGCGAGTTTGTTGCTGCAGCTAAGAAGTTTGGTATTCACCCAATATTTATTGCTCCACCAACAGCAAGTGATGAGACGCTTCAATCGGTTTCTGAGCTAGGTGGTGGTTACACTTACCTACTTTCTCGTGCTGGCGTAACGGGTGCAGAAACCAAAGCAAACATGCCTGTGACAGCCCTACTTGACCGTTTGAACAAGTTTGATGCGCCACCAGCACTGCTTGGTTTCGGTATCTCTGCTCCTGAGCAAGTAAAAGAAGCCATCGAAGCTGGCGCTGCTGGTGCTATCTCTGGCTCTGCGGTTGTGAAAATAATTGAAAACAACGTTGAACAACCAGAAGCAATGCTTAAAGCACTTGCTGAGTTTGTTACGCCAATGAAAGCGGCAACGCAAAAATAATAAATAGGCTCCCACTAGTGCGATAATTTGCGCTGTGGGAGTTTTTCTCCGAGAACACGTCCAAACCCTCTCAATTGTTAAATTTCTGATAAAAACAACACCTCATACAAACCTGTAGCACATCTATAATACCCCACCAAAACATCACTATCATTTATAAAAAATAATGACAAATCAAAAAGCAATCGTTTGCTTTAGTGTGAAAAATCATCAATTGACATTTGATTACTGCTTTTTGGTGTTCTTTCATCTCTGCTCATATTGATAAATGTAAAGGATACGTGTAAAACTTCTCGCGAAATATTATTCCAATGGTACATCGTACATTGGTGAGTAGTTCTGGGATTTTTATATTTAGTAGCACAGAGGTTATGGAAGTGTTAAAAGAAAAGAGTTTACTAAGCAACATCGGCGTTCAAGTCGTTATTGCAATGATCATCGGTACCCTAGTCGGTGCGATGATGGGTGACAGCGCAACTATGTTCGCTCCACTGGGTGCTATCTTCATCAATTTGATCAAGATGCTGGTTATCCCTCTAGTCGCGGTTGCCCTAATTTCAGGTGCTGCTGGTCTAGGCAACAGCTCATCAGCAGGTAAAGTGGGCGTGACCACTCTAGGTTACTTTGCACTAACGTCTGCACTTGCTGTAGCACTAGCGCTAGTAATGGGTGAAATATTCGAACCAGGTCGTGGTATCGATGTTTCTGGCGTTGAAGGCATGTTCTCTTCTGAATACGCTGCGAAAGGTGAACTTCCAACGTTCTGGGCAACCATCACAGGCATGATCCCGACCAACGTTTTCCAATCACTGAATGAAGCAAACATTCTGCAAATTCTAGTTTTCTGCTTATTCTTCGGTATTGCGATTTCTAAACAAGCGAAAGAGAAACGTGACCCTATCATCAATGGCGTAAACGCGATTGTTGACGCTATGGTTTGGATGATCAACAAGGTTATGATCATTGCACCACTTGGCGTATTCGGCCTAATGGCAGAAGCTGTGGGTACATTCGGCTTTGGCGCACTTATGGTTGTGTTCAAACTGTTCGTTGTCTACATCGCTGCGATTCTGATCTTCGGCTTTGTTGCTTACCCGCTAATGATTCAAATCTTCACTAAGACTTCTGCTAAGAAGTTCCTAGTGGCAATGAAGAAGCCTCAAGCGGTTGCACTATCAACAGCCTCTTCAATGGCGACACTGCCAGTAACAATGGAAACGGTAGAGAAGGAACTTGGCGTTCGTAACTCTACGGCTTCATTCGTTCTGCCTCTTGGTGCGACGATCAACATGTCTGGTAACGCAATTTACTACGGCCTAGTTGCTATCTTCTTCGCACAGCTGTTCAACATCGACCTGTCTATGGGTGCTTACGTTGCTATCATCGTAACGTCTACGCTAGGCGCAGTTGGCCAAGCAGGTGTTCCTGGTCCTTCTTTCCTAGTGGTTGCAGTTCTTCTAGCGGCTGGTATCCCTATCGAAGGTCTACCTCTGTTGTTCGCTCTAGACCGTATCTTCGACATGATCCGTACTGCTCTGAACATCACTGGTGATGCAGCATGTGCAGTTATCGTTGACTCTCTAATCGAAGACGAAGCGAAAGAAGCTGAGCTACAAAAACAGCAAGCATAATATTAAGCTTCAGTTTTGATTGATAAAAAAACCGCCTTCATACAGGCGGTTTTTTATTAGGTGATGATCAATGTTGAATCGGTAAACCTTACCCTTGTTAGGCTAATTGATTAATCCAAACGCACGAGGCAGAGCCAAACTAATTTCTGGAATAAAAGTAATAGCCAACAGTGTGACGATCAGTACGGCACAAAACGGCATGATACTTCTTATAACATTCTCAATCTTAGAGCCACTGACACTACAACCCACAAATAGCGCCGTGCCAACGGGTGGCGTTGCAATACCAATACATAAGTTGAAGATAATCATCATCGCAAAGTGAATTGGATGCATGCCTAAGTGCTCAGCAATCGGCATAAAGATAGGGGTAAAGATCAATACGGCTGGCGTAAGGTCCATAAACATACCCACAATCAGTAGAATCAGGTTCATCAGAATAAAGATGATAATTGGATTGTCTGAAATAGAGAGCATCCAATCGCTGATCATGGTTGGTAGACCGGTAAACGCCATAGCCCATGACATGATGGTAGAAGCACCAATCAAAAACAGCATAATGCCAGTGACCTGAACGGTTTCTCTACAAATTATCGGGAAGTGCGCCCATTTGAGGGTTCGGTAACAGAGTGACAGTATAAAAGAGTAAAGAACCGCTATACATGCCCCTTCTGTTGCAGTGAAAACACCACCAATAATACCACCAATAACAACTACAATAAGCCCTAAGCTTGGTGTTGCTTGCCAAACAATATTCAGCACATCTTTAGTTGTGAAGCCGTCATTCGCACTTGTTTTGTAGCCCTTCTTTTTAGCGATGAAATAGGCGACGACCATACAACTTAAGCCCATTAGAATACCTGGGACATACCCTGCGATAAACAACGCCGCAACGGATGTTCCACCCGATACCACTGAAAATACGATCAGTGAATTACTCGGCGGTATTAATAAGCCTGCCGGGCAAGATGCAACGTTTACTGCTGTTGCTAAGTTTTTATCATAACCATCTTTTTCTAATTCTGGGCCTAAGGTTTTACCAACCGCAGCTGCTGCTGCAACGGCTGATCCTGAAACGGCGCCAAACATCATATTGGCGAAGATGTTCACGTGAAAAAGTGAGCCCGGGATCCAACCAACCAAGAGCTTTGCAAGGTTGATGAGTCGACTCGCGATGCCACCTACATTCATTATATTCCCCGCGAGGATAAAGAAAGGGATGGCTAATAAACTGAAACTATCAATACCGGTAATGATTTTTTGACCCGCAGTAATACTGGCGACTTCAAACGGTAAGATGAAATACATGATGGTTAAAGATGACATGGCAATTGCAATCGCAATCGGCATGCTTATCGCGATCATGAATAAGAATAGGCCTAGCAGCCAAACACCAATGGACAAATCCATAATATAGAGTCCTTTTAAAACTTATTTTTTGTTGGGTTCACAAAAAAGATCAAACGTATTCATGACCAAATAAATGAGGATAATAACGGCTGAAATCGGCAATATTGAATACACCGTCGACATCGGTAATTGCAGTGCTGGAGAGAGTTGTTGTGTGGTTCTTCCCATTAAGGCGATGCCACCTTGAAGCATTGCAAGAAATACAAATGCGCCAGAAATCACATTGATGAGTAGATGTAATGCTATGTGCGCTTTACCCTTAAGATAACCATCCAATAACGTTATAGCTAAATGCCCTTTGATACCGAATAAGTAGCTTGCTCCTAATAATCCAAGCCATACCATCGCATAACGAGCAAGTTCATCAGTCCAATTACTTGGGTCATTCAAAACATAGCGACTAAAAACCTGCCAAGTGACAGTAACGACAAGTAACATTAATGCGAAAGAAGAGACAAAAAGAATCAACCTATCAAGTAGGTTTCTGAAAGTTGCTAACATGGTGTGATACCTCAAAAAATTTTGCCTTAGCAAAGCCAAGGCAAAATTATATTTTCACTAAGACTGATTACAGAACTTCAATTTTTTCAATGAATGAAGCTAATTTAGGGTCTTTTTTCGCCTCATCAATCATAGGTTTAACAGCTGCACGGAAAGGGGCTTTATCAACTTCAACAAACGTGACACCTTCTTTCATTCCTTTCTCTTTGTTCATGTCATCTGTTGCATCCCAGATTTTGATCTGCTCTTCAAGAGACTCAGCAGCAGCTTCTTTTAAGATTTTTTGCTCGTTAGCCGTTAAAGTACCCCATTTGTATTCAGAAATGATGATCACGTCAGGCGTCATCATGTGCTGGTCCATAGAGTAAAATTTGGCAACTTCGCTGTGTTTCATTTCAACTAAGCTAGAAATATTATTTTCAGCACCGTCAATTACACCTTGTTGCAGCGCCGTGTATACCTCATTGAAAGGTACAGGCGTTGCTTTACCACCTAATAGGTTAACCATTTCCATCATGGTTGGAGAACCCGGAACTCGAACTTTCATACCAGCGAGATCAGCCGGTGAGTTAATGGCTTTTTTAGCGTAGAAGCTACGTGTGCCTGAGTCATAGAATGTAAGACCGATGAAGCCTTTACCTTCACTTGAAAGCAACATCTCTTGTGCAGCTTCACTTCGCATGAAGGTTCTCATATGTGGAACGTCACGGAATAAGAAAGGCAGTGCATTAACCTTAAACGTTGGTTCAAAAGATTCGGCTAACCCACCATTGATTTTGGCCATATCAATCGCGCCAGTAACAACTTGCTCCGCTTGGTCACGTTCAGAGCCTAATTGACCGTTTGGAAAGATCTTAATCGTAAGTTCACCATTCGATTTTTCTTTAACTTTATCAGCCATGATCACCATGCCTTGGTGAGCTGCGCTTTCTAATGACATTGCATGCCCTAACGTCAAAGTTTTTGCTTGAGCGCCAAATGCCATAAGAATTGAAGCCGCTGCAATCGTCAGTAGGTGTTTTTTCATGTTCTTCTCCAGAATCCATTTTGTAAGAGGTACAGTTTTTATATGCAACGCTATAGCTAAGTTTGAAATCTAACGTTCAATTGCACATCGCTCATAGCAGTAACGTTTCATTACAATATTCTTACCCTATGAATTTTGTATTACAATACTATATGTATATTTTGTGAACTAAGGTTTATCTATTGGCCTGAGAACCTAATTGATTGTGATACCAATCATATTTGGGACTAATTAGACCATTAATCAGTTCTACTTTGGATTTTTTGGGAATTTCGATTACTTTCAACTGCTTCTAGAACAATCTCTTAGCAAAAAAGCACCGATATATTTATGTTATTTTAAGACATTAAATTCAGTTATAGAGCACGACAAAGAAGGTTTCCTCGCTCGAAAACGCGAGTCGTGAACAGTGCTTTGTGAGGTGATGAATGCAAGGTTTTCGGCTGGATTTAGGTAACAAGAATAGATAAAGGCAATAGATAGAAGCTTAATAGGATGAATTATTTGCAACAAAAATCCGAGAGCCTTACAGCCCTCGGATTTTTGTTTTTGGTGTTCTAGTTTTTTAGGCGTTAGACGAATTACAAATCAGCGCCATAGATATCAAACGTGAAGTACTTAGCGGCGATCTTGTCGTAAGTACCGTTCGCTCTGATCTCTTCAATCGCGGCATTGAATTGTTTCGCCAGTTTTGAATCCTGCTTTCTTAGTGCTAACGCCGTACCCTCGCCAATGTAGGCTTTGTCGGTTACTGCTTTACCTTTAAATTCAAAGCCCTCACCTTCTTTTTTATCTAAGAAAGCTAATGACAGTTGATCCGAGTTGCCAAAGGTTAGATCTAGACGACCATTTTGCAGATCCAGATACACTTCATCTTGCCCTGTGTAACGCTTAATGTTGGCCACACTGCCAAACTTGTCGGTTACGTAGCGATCGTGAATCGTACCTTGTTGAACACCTATAGTTTTGCCCGCCAAGCCCGCCTCATCAACGCTGAACTCCGCGCTTTTAGCAGCAACAAACACGGCTGGAGTTTGGTAGTACTTATCAGTAAATAAGATCTTACGCTTACGCTCTTCGGTGATACGCATTGACGCCATAATCACATCTGACTTTCTTGCCAACAAACTTGGAATTAGCGAATCCCAGCTTTGTGAAACCCAAGTACAATCGAGTTTAGCTTGCTCACACAAGGCATCAGCTATCTCAATATCAAACCCGACAGGCACACCGTCGCTGTTTTTATAGTTGAATGGCGGATACGTAAAGTCCGACGCCAAACGGATTTCTTTCGCCTGTACCGTTGTACCAAGTAAAGCGACCGCACAAGCGAGTCCTAGTATTATCTTTTTCATCATTGCCATCCTAGATATGATCTTTATCGAGTTGAGATTGAGTTTCTTTATGTTGAGCTTGTTGAATGTGTTTGCCTTGTTGACTCTGTTCTAATTCGGTTTGGTAACGTGTTAGTGACGTTATCACTTCTAGCATGCTCTCTTGGCTACCAATACTGATTCGAACACAGTTACGCAAAGCCGGTTCATGGTTTTGGTTCCTTGTCACAATGCCGTCCTTCGCCAAGACACTGAACACTTGATGCCCAGCTTTTTGACGCAGCAAAATGAAGTTTGTCGATGAAGGGTAAACAGACTCGATGAAATCAAACTGCGTTAACTCACAAGCAAACCAGTTACGCAGCTCAACCAGATTCTGCGTCGCATCTTGCATCACTGAGACTCGTTCATCAGACAACGCGTCTAATACAATTTGAGATGAGCAATCTGGCATCGGATAAGGTGGAATCAGCTTCGCGACATACTGCATCACATTTTGACTCGCTAAGATAAAACCACAACGAACTGCAGCCAGTCCAAATGCCTTAGACAAAGTGCGAATCACAACCAAGTGCGGATAACGCTCAATAAGGCTAACGGCTGACGTTTGTGGTTCAAATTCGATATACGCTTCATCGACGACCACTAGAGATTTTCCAGTCGTGCCTTCCAGTACCTGAATCAAATCCGATTTAGGAATCACATTGCCCGTTGGATTGTTTGGTGAGCAAAGAAACACGATATTCGCCAGTTTTGCCTTATTCACAATATCAGCGACGTTCAGGCTAAAGTCTTCCTGCAATGGAGAGTCCAAGGTATTAATCGCCAATGCATCAGCGCAAAACTCATACATCGCATACGTTGGAGAGCAGATAAGTATGTTGTCGCACGCCGGTTTACAGAATGTTCTGATCAGCAAATCAATCGCTTCATCTGCACCACGAACAGCCACAGTCGCGGCATCGGTACTACAGTAATCTTGATAAGCCTTAGCAATATCTTGTGGTAAGAAGTCTGGGTATCGGTTGTGACTTGCTTCTCCTTGAAACAGCGAGCTTTCCAATTCATTGGCGTTTAGCCAGACACGTCCATCACCACCAATTCTTCTTGCCGATTGATAAGGTATTAATTTTTTTACAGCCTGAGGCACTAAGCTATCAATAAAAGATGTCAAGAAGCTATCCCTTTCACAAAATCACAATGTCTTCATCATTGCCTTCATATTCAAAAAATGTGACTTATACACATATTGAATCACAAATGATGATTAAGTATTTACATTCAAACAGAACACTATTGATAAATGAATCGAAATAATCACATAATAGCCATGATAAAAAGTCATAGGTAAAGATATGAATCGCACACTTCCTTCAACCAAAACCTTGCTCGCGTTTTTGTCTACGGCAAGGCACCTCAACTTTACACGCGCGGCACATGAGCTCAATGTTACGCAAGGTGCAGTGAGTCGTCAGGTATTGTCGTTTGAAGAAAGCCTTGGCTGTGATCTCTTCTATCGCCATGCTCGCGGATTGTCTTTAACGCCGAAAGGAGAAGAACTGGTTCCCCTGATACAAGGAACGATTCATCAGCTGCAATCGGCTCTAAATCAAGTGGCTAGCTCTCCGTCTAAGATCAAACTCAACGCACCGAGCTGTATTACCTCTTGGCTACTACCTAAGTTGATGTCTTTTCAGCAAGCCTATCCTGAAATTGATGTCGAACTGACGTCGACCATCAAGCACGTCTTCGAACCAAGCTTTGATCCGTTTGACGCCGTAATTATCTATGGTAAGAAGCCAAACCAACAATCGATTATCAGCCAATTATTGTTTAACGAGCAGCTAGCGCCCGTTTGCCAAGCACAAAGCATTACACAGAGCCATCTTGTCGACGACGCATCGACCATCATCAAGCCACACAAGCTTGCCCAATACACTTGGCTACACGCCAACAATGAGCAAAGTGATTGGCGACTTTGGTTAGAGCACATAGGCAGCCACGACCTTTCAAGCAAGAACAACCAACAATTCGCGACACTCGATCAAGCTATGAACGCCGCCATTCAAGGGTTTGGCATTGCCATAGGCGACATCACACTGGCCAAGCAAGATATTGATTTAGGTAGATTGGTAAAAGTGAGTGAAGGCAGTGTTTTCTCTGGAAATGGTTACTTCTTGCTGCAACCCAAGAATCGACAAAATACATCCTTATCTACGCTTGTTGATTGGCTCGTCGATTAGCGGCAATCATTGTTGGTAGGCCTCTTTATAAGCGGCAGGAGAGCGTCATAATGAGAATTTTTCCGTTCTCAAAATGAAACTATTTGATGTCTGTTTCGTATTGATTGTCAGAGAATAGAACGTACCTTCCTTTAACTATTTGAAAAGAAGTTCAATTCTATTTAGCCGGGAATTTATTCTGTTCCGTTGGAGAAAATGGCATTCGAGTTGCTTTGTCATAGATAACCCAACCAATATACAGCAGGTTGCACCAGTTTCACTGCAGCTTGTCACGGAGGATAGGCTATGACCTTACAAAGACATACGTATTACGGCTTGATTCACCATGGAATTAAAACCCTATTAATGGACAGAATTGGCCACTTCACAGAGCGTGAATATCACGAGTATCTCGACTTAACGACCGGTAAATCGACATGTTTTGCCATGAGTGAGCAAGAGCTCGAAAACACCTTAGACAGCTTAAAGAGCGAAGGTTACCTTGAAGATATCAAAAAGCTGATACCTCGCTATCAAACCTCGTCAATGCGATAACCTGCTTCAACTCTTTAAACACGATGAGTGGTTAGATTGAATTAATTGGCACCCAATTGTCTCGAGCTATTTAGCATCGAGACAGTTTTCGTTAGACTGTCAGCAACTCAACTAACTGGATAGTCAGTGTCTCATGAAACAAATTCTTGATTTCATTCCTCTCATTATTTTCTTTGCGCTTTATAAGATGTACGACATCTATACCGCGACCGGCGCTTTGATCGTTGCCTCTGCAGTTCAAATTATTTTGACTTATTTCATCTACAAGAAAGTCGAAAAAATGCAGGTCATCACCTTTCTAATGGTTGCCGTATTTGGTGGCATGACCATCTTCTTGCACGACGACAACTTCATTAAATGGAAAGTCACCATCGTTTACGCACTGTTTGCGATTGGCCTGACGGTCAGTCACATCATGGGCAAATCAGCGATTAAAGGTATGTTAGGCAAAGAGATCACACTGCCTGATTCGGTATGGGGCAAGATCAACTGGGCATGGACGCTGTTCTTTACCCTATGTGCCGTTCTCAACGTTTACGTTGCTTTCAGCCTACCGTTGGATGTTTGGGTCAACTTCAAAGTGTTTGGTCTACTCATCGCGACCTTGCTCTTCACCTTGCTCACTGGTGTTTATATCTATAAGCATCTACCAAAAGACCAGCAGAAAGAGTTAACGGATAAAAATACCGACGAGAAATAGCCCTTAGGGATGAGTCCTCATACCCTATTTGATACAATTATTATCAATATGCGATTGGCCAATGATACTCGTGATCATTGGCCGCTGATTATTTGTGTTCGGTGAAGACGTTAAAAATTAGACCACCACGAGTCTCGTAAACACATCTATTTTTATATAAAACAATCAATACCATTAAGAGTACGACAATGACTATTCAATCAACTTTGAACCCGATTGGTTCTTTACTTCTTCGCACATTAGCGATGCCTTCTGATACAAATGCAGCAGGCCAGATTTTCGGTGGTTGGATAATGTCACAGCTTGACCTTGCTGGCGGCATACTGGCAAAAGAGATATCTAACGGCAAGATAGTCACGGTTTCAGTATCGAGTATCGAGTTCAAACAGCCGGTTTCAGTGGGTGATGTTGTGTGTGTTTATGGTGACTGCACTAAGATTGGTCGCAGCTCGATGAATATCGACCTAGAAGTCTGGGTTAAGCCTGTACTTGATCACGGTATCGGCGACCGATATAAGGTTTGTGGAGCAACGTTCAACTACGTTGCGGTTGATGAAAGTGGTAAGCCTCGCCCAATCAACAAATAACACCTTTTATTAAGCGTGTGGCACCGATGGTCTTTAGTTTTTATAAATGAAATTACTAGGGCGTATTGACCTTTCGAGCTGACTTTTGCAGCGAATTGCTGGGTATTTATACAAGGCAGAGACTTTGATGTGTAGCTAGCCTCCATAAGAAGCCGATAACGTAGTAGAAATGACCAGCAAACGCTGCCCGAAGGGTTCAGCTAAAAGCGTTTTACTCTTTGTTGAGGG
This sequence comes from Vibrio sp. 10N.247.311.14, assembly GCF_041467715.1. NCBI lineage: Bacteria > Pseudomonadati > Pseudomonadota > Gammaproteobacteria > Vibrionales > Vibrionaceae > Vibrio > Vibrio sp. 10N.247.311.14. The sequence continues at coordinate 27,510 of NZ_JBFSVE010000034.1, read as the reverse complement.
AGATTTGCTTAGAATGACTAGGCTACTTCCCCCTCGCCGCGATTAAAACGCTTTTGACTAGGCGTCCCCATCCGAACAAAATTTAACCACGAAAGGTCAACACGCCCTAACGACCATACAACTCTCTCGCACCAATTCACAATTTCTTATCATTAGCCCTTCCAATACCAATTAGTTCGCGTAAATTAGCAAGATAGCGAATTTAAACGCCCCAAATTTAGTGAAGTAAAATAAGGATATCTCAATATGTGGTACGTGATTTTTTCTCAAGACGTCGAAAATTCATTAGAAAAACGCCTAAGTGTTCGCCCACAACATCTAGAACGCCTACAAACACTTCACGATGAAGGCCGACTGTTAACAGCAGGTCCAATGCCAGCGATTGATTCAGATAACCCTGGCGAAGCAGGCTTTACAGGTTCAACTGTGATTGCTGAATTTAACTCTTTGGAAGATGCACAAGCATGGGCAGACGCTGACCCGTACATTGATGCTGGCGTTTACCAAAATGTGATTGTAAAACCATTCAAGAAAGTATTTTAACGTGAAAAAATGGATTATTGGCTCACTGGCTTTAGCTCTGCTTGCAGGCTGTGCTTCAAGTGAGCAAGACGAACAAAGACAGCTAGAGATGATGGCGCAGCACCGAGCTGGCGTTTTATCTGCAGGCCTGCCGATTGAGTATGGCCCACTGTCGGTCATGCGCGTGCTAGCAAAAAACACGGTTATCGAAATCATGATGATCTACAACCAAGATGCAAAAGGTGCTAAGCCTTTAAACCAAGTTGTAGACATGAGTGTGAATAGCTACTGCACCAACTCTGAAGTGAGAGCAAACCTTGATATGGGCTTGGCTTACAACATCAAGATTCGCAACACTCGCGGACAACTGATGGTTGAGAAGTTGATCAGCAAAGAGACGTGTCAGAGCAGCAGCTAGATTCTAGCTCGAGATTCGAACAAGTATAAAACCAGAAGGCCTCGCAAATGCGAGGCCTTTGTTTTATGAAACAATCAAAATCCTAAGCTGAATTATGCCTCGGTTGATTCCCACTCTTTACGCAGTGCTTTAGTTGCCGAAACTAAGTTAGTCAGCGCCGCTTCCGTCTCTGCCCAGTTCCGTGTCTTCAGCCCACAATCAGGGTTTGCCCACAAACGTTCCGCTGGAATTTTCTCTGCCGCTTTCTTAAGTAAATCAACAATCCACTCTTCTGACGGGATGTTTGGTGAGTGAATGTCATAAACGCCAGGTCCAATCGCATTCGGGTAGTTGAACTCTTCAAATGCTTTCAGCAGTTCCATGTTCGAGCGAGAAGTCTCAATAGTAATCACATCGGCATCTAGCGCGGCTACTGAATCAATGATCTCGTTGAACTCGCTGTAACACATATGGGTATGGATTTGAGTTTCTGGTTTCGCACTCGCCGCTGAGATCTTAAAGGCATCGACCGCCCACTCTAGGTATTCTGCGTGGTCACGCTTTTTCAGTGGTAAACCTTCACGAATCGCTGGCTCATCGATTTGAATAATGTTGATGCCGGCGTCTTGCAAATCAGACACTTCATCACGTAGAGCAAACGCCAGTTGGTTGGTGATCTCTTTACGTGAGATGTCTTCACGTGGGAATGTCCAACATAAGATAGTGACTGGGCCTGTCAGCATCCCTTTCATCTGCTTCGAGGTCAGAGATTGGGCATAGGTCGACCATTCCACCGTCATTGGTTTTTCTCGTTCAATATCCGCGACCACAATCGCCGGCTTCACGCAGCGTGAGCCATAGCTTTGTACCCAACCAAACTTAGTGGTTTGAAAGCCTGCTAGGTTTTCTGCAAAGTACTCCACCATGTCGTTACGTTCAGCTTCGCCATGAACAAGCACATCCAAATCCAGTGCTTCTTGACGTTTAACGGCATCCGCAATATGGCCTTTCAATGCAGTGTTATATTCCGCTTCACTCAGTTTGCCAGTGCGGTAAGCGCTACGTTGAACACGGATCTCGCCTGTCTGTGGGAATGAACCAATGGTTGTGGTTGGTAACAGCGGTAAGCCTAACACCTCAGACTGGTGCGCGGCACGTTCTGCGTATGGAGCAGTGCGCTCTGCTAGCGCTTTAGTTATCGTGTTAATACGAGCTTGAACTTGCGGCTTATTCACATGAGTTGCACTCTTGCGTGCAACAATCGGGTGGCTATACGTCTCACACGCTAAAATGGCATTTTGGTCGCCGTCTAACGCCGCACCCAATAAGCTCACCTCAGTGACTTTCTGTTTTGCAAAGGCAAACCAACTCTTCACTTCTTCGCTAAGCGTCTCTTCTAACTCAAGGTCGACTGGGCTATGCAGCAATGAACATGAACTTGCGACCCATAGTTTATCGCCTAGCTTTTCTTTCACTGGTTGCAGCAACTCAAGCTGCGCGGCTAAGTCTGCTCGCCAAACATTGCGTCCGTTGATTGCTCCTGCAGAAAGCACCCAATCTTCAGGTAGCTTGTTCACCACTTGATCGAGTTGCTGGGGTGCGGCAGCCAAATCGATGTGTAAGCCGTTGACGGGCAGTTCCATGATTTTATCTAACGTGTCAGTCACAGAATCAAAGTACGTGGTAAGGAGTAGCTTCACATCACCTTGAATCACCTGATAAGCCAATTTGAATGAATCTGCCCACTTAGTCTCAAGTTCCAGAGAAAGGATAGGTTCATCGATTTGTACCCACTCAACGCCCAACTTGGCCAGTTTTGCCAGAATCGCTTGGTAAGCGGTAAGCAAGCGTGGAAGCAAAGTTAAACGGTCAAAGCCCTCTTCTACTTCCTTGCCGAGATATAAATAAGATAATGGGCCTAGAAGAACTGGCTTCACCTTATGCCCCGCTTGAACGGCTTCACTCACTTCGTCAAACAGTTGTGGCCAACTCACTTCAAAGGTGTCGTCTTTACTGAACTCAGGAACAATGTAGTGATAGTTAGTGTTGAACCACTTCGTCATATCTGATGCTGCTGCACCATCTTTAGCGCTTTCAGAGCCGTGCTTAGCGCCACAACAAGTTGGCTGCCTTTGAGATTGTATTTGAGTTTGAGATTGACCGCGACCAACGCGGAACAAGGTATCTAAATCTGGGAAGGCTTTTTCACCTTCTGATCCACCAGCGTGACGCTCAGGTACATGACCTAGAAGTAACGTCGTTGTTAGAACATGGTCGTACCATGCGAAGTCACCCGCAGTTGCAAAGCTTAGATTCGCCTTAGCTTGTACATTCCAGTTACGATTTCTTAGTTCGCTACCGAGTTGCTTTAAATCTGATTGGTTAATCTCACCGCGCCAGTATTTTTCTAAAGTGAATTTGAGTTCGCGTTTTTCGCCGATACGTGGGTAGCCTAAAATATGCGTTGTCGTAGTCATGAACCTGTTCCTTATTCAATAATTTTTAGTGTTCGATCAAACTGCCTAGCTTATGGTTTAAGTTCTTTACAAGGCGTCTAGATGGCTAAACTATCTCCCTAATCTGAACGATGAACAACGTCCAAATATTCATCTTGTTTATTAAAAATATTCATCTTGAATAATCTAAAGCTGAAAAATTAAATCCATCTGGACATCTAGACGTTTACAAATGAAAGAAAACCCCGTAGGGTGATTATTAAGAAATATTGAATTGGCTTAGGGAATATGAGGAAAACTCATGATAGAGCTTAAACACCTTCGAACATTGACTACCTTAAGAGACAGCGGCTCGCTAACAGCGACGGCAACTTCTCTTCACTTGACTCAGTCGGCGCTTTCTCACCAACTGAAAGACCTTGAGGCGCGTATCGGTGGTCAGCTTTTCCTACGTAAAACTAGACCAGTTAAGTTCACCTCTGAAGGTGAGATTTTGCTTAGGCTTGCCGATGAGATACAGCCAAGAATAGCTAAAGCGGAGAACGAACTCGCGAGCCTGAAAGAGGATGTGAATGGTCGTTTGCACATGGCGATTGAATGTCACTCATGCTTCCAATGGTTAATGCCTGCTTTGAAGGAATATCAAGTGGCTTGGCCAAGCGTAACGCTAGATTTCTCGTCAGGCTTTGGGTTTGAGCCGCTACCCGCGCTAATGGCAGGCGAGCTAGATTTGGTGATCACCTCTGATATACAGCCTCGCTCTGAGGTTCATTACGAGCCGCTTTTCGATTTTGAGATGCGTCTTATCACCGCGATCAACTCGCCTTTGGCCGATAAAGCGAGCATTGATCCGCAAGATCTTAGCGATCTCACCATGCTCTCCTATCCTGTTCAAAAACAACGTTTAGACGTCGTGAAACACTTTTTGCAACCAGCAGGTGTAGAACCTAAGAAGTGGAAACAAGCAGACAACACCTTAATGTTGGTGCAAATGGTATCGGCAGGATTAGGTGTCGCGGCATTACCAAATTGGGCGATCAGTGAGTTCTCAAGACAAGGTTTGATAGCCAGCAAACCGTTAGGTAAAGGGCTTTCAAGAAGACTGTTTGCCGCAGTAAGAAACTCAGAAAAAGACAAACGTTACCTACAGGCTTTCTTTAGCACAGCAAGACAGCAGAGTAAGAGTCACTTAGATGGTATTGAGGTCGTTTAAGAGGTTCATTATTGAGCTAGCTTAAGCCTGTATTAAATCGGAAAGGCAAACGCCAGAAACAAAAAAAGTCACAGATAATCTGTGACTTTTTAGTTTCAGTATCGATGATTTTCGATATCTGTTGATTCGCGAAAATAGACTATCTTGGATAAGACTTAAACTGGTTAGTCAATGGGTCGTATTGATAGCCAAGCATATCGAGCTTGCCCACGACACTTTCTATATCCATTTCATACATACTGATCAGCTCTTCAAAGCTATCGCACTCTAGGCGAAGTTTCTCATTCACGATTCCCAGCAAGATAATGCTATCGAAACCTTTGACGTTGCTTAAATCCATCTCGTACTCCTTACGAACACACCGACTAAAATTAAGTTTAGAACGCTTACCAAGGCCATGCTAAAAAACTGATCACACTTCTTAAAGAGAATGCGTGATTAATGAGCGCACGTAATTAATGAAAGTGCGCGATTAAAGTGCCCACACTGGCGTTAAACCAACAGCAGCCGCTAATAACATCAGCAATGAAACCGTCAGTTGCAGCTTTTCAGGGGTTTTAACGAACAGTAGATGCCAACACCACACCACGATAGCTGAGATTAGCAAAGCAAAGCTGAACAGTAGCGTTGAAATCACTGGTTCTAGTTGAGCTTCAGACAAAGAATAGACACTCACGACTGTTGCCAAAACCACCAACATGCCCGTCAAAACACCAACAACAGGCAGAACACGGTGAAATGCCTGTAAGCGTGTTCTTGCAATCGTCAGCAGTAAATGGCCAAACGCTGAGCCTAACAGTGCCACTAGCAATACAGTAGTGATGATACCAACGGTAGTTGCTTGTTCCGTCGCTTGGATAGCAACGTAAGACAATGCCAAACCACAAGCTAAGTACATCACCCAAATAGGGCCAGAATCGCGTGTCTTCTTAGTTTGAACTTGAGAATAGAAATAAAAGATCGCAAACACGACCAGAAAGGCTTCAATTTTTACTGAGGCAACGGCAAGCCACAGCACGCCAATCGCAGGTAACATCTTGTGGATACGACCACGCTGCCCCGGACAAATATCCCCTTTCACCAAGATGAGGGTTAAGATCAGTTGGGCTCCTAAAAGCATCGGAGCAAATTGTACTAATAACGTTTCGACCATTGTGGATCTACTTCTTCAGACTTATTTTCGCGAATAATATCAAAAACTGCTGCGAACACTAATCAAAATCACAAATTAGCGACGTTATTCAAGGCTTCAACTATGCTGTTGTATGGTTCTTTTGTCGCCATTTACCGTAAAAAGACGAAAGACACCAGAACTAACAGGGGCATGTTCTACTGGCTAGTCTAGGCTCATGCCGCTATAATTCCCGCCTCAAAAATCAGAGGTTGAAATATGTACAGCGATATCACTCCTATTCACGAACACAAAAAATACTGGGCCGAGTGCTACGGAACTGCACCCTTTTTGCCTACCAGTAGAAAGGAGATGGATGCTCTTGGATGGGATAGCTGTGACATTATTATTGTAACTGGTGACGCTTATGTCGATCACCCGAGCTTTGGTATGGCTATCATCGGCCGTCTGCTTGAAGCTCAAGGTTTCCGCGTGGGCATTATTGCTCAACCAAAGTGGGACAATAAAGATGCCTTCATGAAGCTAGGTAAACCTAACCTATTCTTCGGCATCACAGCGGGTAACATGGACTCCATGATCAACCGCTACACCTCTGATCGCAAATTACGTCACGATGATGCTTATACTCCGAACAATGAAGGTGGCAAGCGTCCTGATCGTGCAACTCTGGTTTATTCTCAACGTTGTCGTGAAGCTTACAAAGGCACGCCAATCGTGCTTGGTGGTATTGAAGCGAGCTTACGTCGTGTAGCTCACTACGACTACTGGTCAGATAAAGTTCGCCGCTCTGTATTGTTTGATGCAAAAGCTGACATTCTTCTTTTTGGTAACGCTGAGCGTGCACTGGTTGAAGTAGCACACCGCATTGCCGATGGTGAAGACATGTCTACGCTGACCAATATCCGCGGTACTGCTATCAATCTTCCTGCGGCCCCTGAAGGCTTCAAGATCATTGACTCTTCTCGTATCGAAAAGCCGAACAAAGCGTATGTTCCGGTTAACCCGTACGAAGTTGAAACTCAGTGTGATACCAAGAAAGACGAAAAAGAAGAAGTAAAAGCGCAACCTATTACTATTCGCCCTTCTCGTCACGATGCAAAAACTACAGCGGTTCGTATCCCAGGTTACGAAAAGCTAAACAATGACCGTATTCTTTACGCTCACGCTAGTCGTATTCTGCACCTTGAGACAAACCCGTACTCAGGTCGTGCTCTGATTCAACGTCACGGTGATCGCGAGCTTTGGATTAACCAAGCGCCTATTCCATTGACCACAGAAGAGATGGACTACGTGTTTGGCCTTGCGTACAAGCGTGTTCCGCACCCGATGTACGGCAAAGCGAAAATCCCAGCATACGACATGATCAAAACCTCGGTTAACATCATGCGTGGTTGTTTTGGTGGTTGTTCTTTCTGTTCAATCACAGAGCACGAAGGTCGCATCATTCAGAACCGTTCGAAAGAATCTATCTTGGATGAGATCGAAGACATTAAAGATAAAGTACCGGGCTTCACAGGTACTATTTCTGACTTGGGCGGCCCAACGGCGAACATGTACCGTTTAGGTTGTTCAGATCCAAAAGCTGAAATTAACTGTCGTCGTCCATCATGTGTGTTCCCGAAAATCTGTGAAAAGCTAAACACAGACCATCAACACACTATCGACCTGTACCGCTCTGCGAGAAAAGTACCGGGTGTTAAGAAGATCATGATCGCTTCTGGTGTACGTTACGACTTAGCGATTGAATCTCCAGAATACGTTCGTGAGCTTGTGACTCACCACGTTGGTGGTTACTTGAAGATTGCTCCAGAGCATACTGAAAAAGGCCCACTGGATCTGATGATGAAGCCGGGCATGGGCACTTACGATCGTTTCAAAGAGATGTTCGAGAAGTACAGCGCTGAAGCCGGTAAGAAACAGTACTTAATTCCTTACTTTATCTCTGCTCACCCGGGCACAGAAGATGAAGACATGCTTAACCTTGCAATGTGGCTGAAAAAGCACAACTACGAGTGTGACCAAGTACAGAACTTCTACCCATCGCCAATGTGTAATGCAACGTCGATGTACTACTCAGAGACTAACCCTCTGAAACGCGTGAAATATAAGAAGCGTGAAGATGTTCCTGTACCGAAAGGTGATCGTCAACGTCGTCTGCATAAAGCACTGCTTCGTTACCACGATCCTGAAAACTGGAAAATCATCCGTGAAGCACTGATCAGCATGGGTAAACAGCACCTAATTGGTGACAAAGCAAACTGCCTAGTACCAGCAGAAGACTTTGATGCACAAACACCGGCACAACGTCGTAAGTCTGGTCGTCACGGTTCACAACGCTTTGCGACTAAGCACAGTAAATCTCAGCCAGGTCTTGGTGGCGAAAGCCCACGTAACCACTCTGGTAAGAAACCGGGTGGCAAGAAGCCGAATGGTAACGGCAACGGTAGCCAAGGTAATGCTAACCAAGGTGGCGGTAATGGCAATGCTCGTAAACCAGCGACTGGCTTCATTAAGAAAGGTCCTGGTGGTCAGCAATCACAAGGTAATGGCGGCGGAAATGGCAAACCAAACCGTAACAAAGCGGGCAATGGTCAAGGTGGCAAACCTGCAAGTAACGGCAAGAACCGCCAGCGCGCAGCACAACGCTAATATCGCGAACCGATTGACTTCGCTATCGTAAAAACACAAAGCGCAGCTATTTAGCTGCGCTTTTTTGTGTCTGTTACAAGATAGCCTAACGAGCAAACACCCAATACTGACTAAGCAAATAGTTACTGACCATGCCCACCAAGATGCCAACCGCCATTGCGATAAACACTGCCCCAGTAAATGCAGGCAGCAATTCAGTCATCAACTTAAAGCACAGCAAATTAGGTATCGCCGATATTGATGCAGAGAACATGAACTTTTGCCATTGAATCAGCTTTTCGGACCAATTCCCCTGCCCTTTGAATTCAAAGGTCAACACTCGATTTCCAAACCAGGTTGTCGTTGCTGCAACGATGAAAGAGCCAATTCGAGCACTCATTAACGGCAGCCCAATAACGTAATGCAGCAACGCAAACACGGCACAATCGACAACAAAGCCACCCGACCCCACCATAGCGAATTTAATCATCTTATGATGAGGTTGTAGTTTTTGGTTTAGCACGTCGAACTTGTGGCTAAACAGTCTCGATGACGAGTTAAAATTGAACATCGCCATCACTTCGAATATGGCTCAACGATAGATTTGGTTTGATGTTTTGGCTATGACAACTAAATAGAGCGCGCTTGATCTTCACCGTCGGCTCTAAAATACAGGTCAACGCATTGTCTTTAATCTTGGTTTCCACTTCCGCTCTTTTACCAATCAGATAGAACTTGTCGATACCATCTAACTGCTTAACATCAAGTAGCTTTTTCGCTTGTCCATGACTGTAAAATTGCCCAGAGAACGGTCGTTTACCGATGTAAAAGCTCGGCGCTTCATCCGTGATCTGCTCGAAGATAATACGGTCACTTTTCTCGTTCGCTTTGCCTAGGTTGAGGTAGACCATCGCAATCATTAGCAACACAGGTAACACTAAAGCCACACTCGAGAACCACTTCTTATCTTTTTCTACCACAAGCATTGCCACCAGCAAACCAAGCGCCGGAATACCCGGTAGGACGTAAGCTGGAAGAATATTACCCGCCATAGTGAAAAGAATTAGAGGAGAGACCAACCAACACACAAGGAATGAAAATAACCCATTATGTTCAGCGTTAACTTCTGCGATTTTCTTACGACGAGCAAAAGTCAAAATAGGCAACACAATCGACCACGGCGCAGCTGCTTGAATCCAGAAAACCCAAATCATTCCTCTTGTTTCATCATGGGCTGAACCATAAAGATCCCCTTCCCAACCACTCACAACAAAACGCTTAAAGTGTTCGCCAACAATAAAGTAGTCGATGAAGCCCGGCGTTGCCTTTTCAGCCATGATGTACCAAGGTAGAGCAATCGCTAACATCACACCTAAACCAGACAACAATGGGAAACGTTGCCAAAGCGCTTTGAAAGCACCAAAGAAGCCGTGTTGTAATACCAACCAAGGGAAAACTGCGATACCCATGATGACAATCGCTACCGGCCCTTTTGCCAGCAAGCCTAATGCTAAACCAATGAAACCAACATAACCCCAAGACCGATTAGTCTTCGCACTCCCTTCACCCTTCCCCGCTTCTCCTCCTAGCCAACATAGGTAGAAACCCAGCATGGCAATAGTCATCGCTAAGGTTAACGCGATGTCTGTCATCACAGCACCTGCCGCAATAGAGAAAATACCACATGTCGCCAACACTACCGCGGCAACCAACGCACTTTGCCCTGTTCGTTTCGCCATGTAAGCGGTCAACAAAATCGTTGCTACACCCGCTAACCAATGTGGTGCGCGAACGGCAAACTCACTCAGGCCGAACAACTCAATACCGGCAGCGCTCATCCATGTAAACAACGGTGGCTTACCCCAGAAAGGAATACCGTAATCAAACTGAGGCGTTAACCAATTCCCAGTTTCCACCATCAGACGTGCCATTTCGCCATAGCGCGCTTCTGTGGTATCCATTAATGGATAGGTTGCCAAAGATAAAAGCCTTAAAACCAATGCAAAAGCCAACAAGTACCATAGGTGCGTTCGGTTCAGGTTCAGGTTCAGGCTCATGCTGACTCCTCTAATTTAAAATGTGTTTTTAATGCCGGTGTATCGACCACCGATTGGATCAGATACAAAGGACGATTCTTGGTTTCAATGAAAATACGACCTATGTACTCTCCCATTAAACCAATACACAACAGTTGGATACCGCCAAGAGCAAGCTGTACGACCATCATTGACGGATAGCCCGTGATGGGCTCACCAAACATCATGGTTTTGAACACGATGAAGACGCCATACACGAAAGCAGTAAGTGCCACTAAGCCACCAACGGCCGTCGCAATACGCAGTGGGCGGATAGAGAATGAAGTGATGCCATCCATCGCCAAGCCAACCAGCTTCAAGTAGTTCCACTTGGTCTCACCACAAAAGCGCGCGTCGCGCTTAAACTGAATCGTTGCTTGCCTAAAACCCGGCCATGAGAAAATACCTTTCATGTAGCGATTACGTTCAGGAAGTTGATTGATATGGTCGACGACTTCACGGCTCAACAGTCTGAAATCACCGACATTTTCAGGAACATCGATTTTCGCAGCCACATTCATGACTTTGTAAAAGCTCGCCGCTGAAAACTTCTTAAACCACGTTTCACCATCACGCTGGCTGCGCTGCATATTCACAACGTCATAGCCTTCGCGCCACTTGGCAACCATTTGTGGGATCAGCTCCGGCGGATCTTGCAGGTCTGCGTCTAACAAGATCACCGCTTGTCCTCGGCAATGCTCAAGACCAGCACTCATGGCTGACTCTTTACCAAAGTTACGGCTTAAACCAATCACAGAAATTGAGCTATTGATTGAAGTGAATGAACTCACCAAGTCCAAGCTGTTGTCTTTGCTGCCATCGTCGACATAAACAATCTCACTGGTGATCGGTAAGCTATCAAGCACCTTGGTAAGGCGAGAGTGGAACTCTTCCAATACCTCTTGTTCATCGTAAAAAGGCACAATGATAGACAAAGAGACCGCAGGATTGATCTGCGATGTAGATATCTTAGGGCGGCTAATATGAAGTTCAGACATAATACGTTCTTCTATTTTTTAATCTGAAGCCAATCTACCCTCCCATAAGTGAAAGTTATGTTATTGACATATTTTTCACGCTCACTCAGGATAATGTTACTGTCTATTTCTGTATGAGAATCAAAATGAAACGAGTTCTATTAGTCGAAGATAACCGTGAAATTGCAGGTGTCTTGTTTGATTATTTTGAGTGTATTGGCATGGAACTCGATTACGCAGACAACGGTGAACTTGGCCTACAACTCGCGTTGGAAAACTCATTTGATATCATCATATTGGATCTAATGTTACCGAGAATGGACGGCCTAACGGTTTGTAATAAACTGCGAGACCAAGGTAACGCGACACCTATTTTGATGCTGACCGCCTTAGATAGCCGAGAAGATATGCTGAAAGGCTTTGAACACGGTGCCGATGATTACCTCACCAAGCCATTTGATTTGGATATTCTAGAAGCAAGAATGAACGCGTTAGTCCGTCGTTACCGCGGAAAAGTCGCCTCTTCAAAACTTCAGTTCGATGAACTCACCATCGACCAAAAAACCCGTAAAGCTTACCGCCAAGATAAACTACTAGCGCTCAACCCAACCACTTACACCATACTTGAGATGCTGTGCCAAAGCGCACCTGAAGTAGTCACTCGTGAAGCTATTTCCTACAAGTTATGGGAAGAAAACGAGCCCAACAATGATGTGTTGCGCAGTCACATTTATCAGTTACGTAATCAACTCGACAAGCCTTTCGACACTCAGATGTTAATTACGGTGCCTAAAGTTGGCTTCCGATTGGAGCCATCGAATTGATTTCAAATGTTCTTACAAGCACAAAAACCCTAACGGGCCGCTTAGCGGTTTTCTTTGGGTTAATGGCCGTAATTGTGTCGGCATTTGTCTATGTGGTATTTATCACAGCCCTGTACTTGTCGGAAGACCGCGTGGGTGAAAGACGCATCCTAATTGACCGCAACTATGCAGTCGGGTTATTCCAGTCAGGTGAAAGTGGAGAGCTTCGTATTGATGACCTGACTATCGCTTACAACGATCTTTCCTATCTACCGAAAAAGTATTTAAAGTATATTGAAGGCAAAGAAAATTTCATTGGTGAGGTCGGTGAAGAGCCAGACTCACGCATGGTGTATGTCGGTGAATATTCTGATGAGGGAGAAACCCACCCGATCATCCTACTCTCTGAGATAGACCGCGTTGAATTTGATATTTACGAATTGGTGTACGCGACCACCTTTGTACTGACCCTACTATCTATTCTGATTTTTAGCTTTGGAGCGCTGCTCTATCGATTATCTAAGCGTCTAATTGAGCCTTTCAACTCCCTATCTGAACAACTCGAATCCAATAAGCTCAATCTAAACGAAGAGTTTGGTGTCAGTGATGATGCGGCGGTTGAATTTCGTCAATTGACCGATCAACTCAATCAATATCGTCGAGAAATCAACTCACTAATCAAGCGAGAACAAGCCTTTGCTCGCTACTCAAGTCATGAACTAAGAACACCGCTGACTGTTGCTCGCGGAGCAAATAAACTACTCCTTCGCAGCGAAACAACTGAATTTCAATCTCGTCAGGTTGAACGTATTGATGAAGCCATTGTTCAAATGTCAGAAATGGTCGATGCCCTGCTTGGTCTGGTTCGCTATGAAAGAAACAGTGACGATGCACCATTGCGTTTATTCAGCCAGCAAGAGCTAGAGACGATTGTTTCTAAAAACTCGTTACAGGCTGACGAGAAGGAAGTCGAGATAACCTTGCAAGTTCAATCCGAACCCACCATTCAAGCCACCAGCGCGATCATGAACATGTTGGTCGGAAACTTGTTGAGAAACGCAATTGCAGCAACCAATAGCGGTACAGTAACTATCACCCTCTCCCAAGGCAGTCTTGTTATTGAAGACCAAGGCGAAGGCCTACAGGAACAATACAACCCGAATGGTCACGGGCTAGGATTGTTGATTGTCGATGACTTGTGTCAGCGTTTTGATTGGGACTTTGAATTGTTCAATCGCAGCTGTGGTGGATGCACCGCCAAGATCACCTTTCAAGCCGATTCATCTGCGTCAATATCGAACGAAAATTTGATTTAGTTGGTTTACAGCCGCCTCTGGCTACTAGATACTCGTCCGTCCTATTTGATTTAAAAATGCTGGCTCTTTAGTCAGCATTTTGTTTAAGTGCGATGAAACTAAATAATAGCCCTGTAACTCAGCATCAATTTAACGAGCACACCTTTTTCTTAAAGCGTGACGATCAGCTTCACTCCCATTTTTGCGGCAACAAAGCCCGCAAGTTCATGAAGCTGCTGGAAGACGAACACCCAGAGACCACAACCTTGATCAGCTATGGTTCTGCGCAGGCTAACTCTCTGTTCTCACTCGCGGCACTGGCAAAGATCAAAGGTTGGACTCTTGAGTTCTACGTCGATCATCTTCCTCAGTGGTTACTAGAACGCCCAATCGGCAATTACCGTGGTGCAATTGACCTTGGCGCTAAGGTGATTTCAGTCAAAGATACAGGCTCTGAACTTCATCCACAGACGTATATTGAGCAAGTCAGACAGCCTGACTCCCACTGCATTGTATTACCAGAAGGTGGACGCTCTCAGCTTGCTGAATACGGCGTGAAACAACTAGCCATGGAAATACTGAGCTGGACTCGCTTCGAAAACCAACACGATTTTGTGGTCGCACTACCAGCGGGCACAGGCAGCACAGCTCTGTATCTGCATAAGCATTTAAAGCTGCACAACATCCCAGTGTTAACCTGTGCTTGTGTCGGTGGCAGCGACTATTTAACGCAGCAATTTAATGAACTAGGTGAAACCGATCATCCACAGATCTTATCACTCGAAACCAAACACCACTTTGGAAAATTGTACCAACAGGATTATCAAACTTGGTTGGATCTACAAGAACAGACTGATATTGAATTCGACCTGCTCTATGATCCATTGATGTGGCAATGCCTAGAGCAATGGCAAGAAGAGAACCCAACCAAAACCGTCATCTATATCCATCAAGGCGGCATCTTAGGTAATGAATCGATGTTGCCGCGCTATCAACGTAAGTACCCAGAACTTCGAAGTAGCCACACCGCTGATAACGCTACTTGGTAGTAATCCGTTCTTTTCTACTCTAATACCCCGCGTTTCTGCGAACTGAGAATTTCTCAGCGCATCATGAACAGCCATCGCGCTCCCTATCGATGGCTGTTTGTCAGCAATTGCCACCTGTTATCCCTGCCTTACATTTCAAGTTAGAGGCAGAAATCTGGCGAGAATCATCGCGTTATCTATACTTTCGATTGGAACGTCAATTGTCATCGAAAGGAATTACGCATGCGAAAACTCACTACGCTCGGCCTGTTTTCAGTTTTACTGCCCTTCTCTGCGATATCAGGAGAAAACGTCACTTACCAAGTCGATGGGATGGATTACGAAGGTTATTGGAGTGAAGCCAGTGATCAAGCACCTTTGGTACTGCTAATACACGATTGGGATGGCTTAACCGATTACGAAAAGAAACGTTCTGAGATGCTCAACGAGCTAGGTTACAACGTGTTCGCCATCGACCTATTTGGTAAAGGCATTCGCCCGACCGAAGTGAAAGATAAAAAGCAACACACAGGCGAGTTGTATAAAGACCGAGAAAAAATGCGTGCGCTACTCAGCGCGGGAGCAATGGAGGCGAAAAGGCTTGGTGGTAACTTAGATAACAACGTGATGATGGGTTACTGTTTTGGTGGCGCAGCCGTTTTAGAAGCCGCTCGTGCGGGTATCCCATCGAAAGCTTATGTCACCTTCCATGGCGGTTTATCAACACCGAAAGGACAAGACTACTCCCAGACAAAAGCTCCTGTTGTCGTGTTCCATGGCACAGCTGACGCCATGATCTCAATGGAAGATTTTGGCAGCCTCGCCGCTCAACTTGAAACAACCAAAGTTCCGCATGAAATGATCACCTACAGTGGTGCACCGCATGCCTTTACTGTATTCGGCTCAAACAACTATCAACAAGAAGCTGACCAAAAATCCTGGGATAGATTTACTCATGTGCTAGAAACTACCACCAGATAATCTTCTCCCTCAGAACCCACAACCCCATTCGAAAACTTAAGAATGGGGTTGTTTAATTATCACTGCATCATCTAGCTACAAATAGCGGTGGATACTTAAGTCATCAGTTTTAATATCACTAGCTGAGCCACTGACCACGCTTGCCAAGATCTTCCCTGAGCCACATGCCATCGTCCAGCCTAATGTTCCATGGCCCGTATTGGTAAATAGGTTCTTGATAGGCGTCTTGCCGATAATAGGCGTACCATCTGGTGTCATTGGTCTTAACCCAGTCCAATATTCAGCCTTAGAAAAGTCCCCCGCTTGTGGGAAAAGATCTTTTATCACCATATCAATCGTGGCTTTACGTTTTTCTGGGATTAGGTAGTCAAAACCAGCGAGTTCTGCCGTACCCGCGATACGAATACGGTCATCAAATCGCGTCATCGCCACCTTGTAGGTTTCATCCATAACCGTCGAGGTTGGTGACTTATCTGTATTCACGATCGGTAGTGTTAACGAATACCCTTTCACTGGATAAACCGGGATAGACAAGTCGACTTGTTTCAACAGTTCTCGAGAATAGCTTCCTGAAGCAACCACGTAAGCATCCGCTTTGAACTCGCCTTGAGTCGTTGTAACACTCTCAATGGTTTGATTCTGATGATTGAGCTTAACCACTTCGGTATCAAACACGAACCTAACACCGAGTTGCTTGGCTTTCTCAGTCAAGGTTAAACAGAATTGATGGCAATCACCGGTTTCATCGTGTGGTAAATACAGGCCGCCCACCAGCTTATCTTTCACGTCTGCTAAACCTGATTCCACTGACAGACACTGTTCAACATCAAACAACGAGTGTTCGATTCCACTCTCTGTTAATAGCTTCATATCCTGCTGAATAGCGTCCAATTGCTTTTCGCTTCGAAACACTTGTAGCGTCCCTTTCTGCCTACCTTCGTAAGCCAGTTGTTCACTGGTTCTTAGATGAGTCAGGCAATCTCGACTGTAGTTAGCGACTCGCAACATGCGCGATTTGTTCTGTGCGTATTTGGCTTCATTGCAGTTGGTGAGCATCTTAGTCGCCCAAGACACCAATTCTGGAGAAAGTGAAGGCTTAACTTTTAAAGGGGCATGCTCTTGGGTAAGCCATTTCATCGCTTTTAAAGGGATACCGGGTGCGGCCCATGGTGATGAGTAACCGTAAGAGATTTGGCCAGCATTCGCAAAACTGGTTTCCTTACCGCTGCTATCTTGACGGTCGAAAACCGTCACCGAGTGGCCCTCTTTCGCCAAATACCATGCGCTGGTTAACCCAATAACACCACTGCCAATAACGATAACTTCCATTACATCCGCCTTTTATGTCACGCAACATTCTTGTAACTTTCGGACACTTTATTGGGCAGGCATTGACTTAACAATATAGTTGACGTTGATAAAAAGTCATCACTGTATAACTAAAGGAAATACGCGGGATTACAAAACGATAGCGTGAGCATCGCTACGCAAAAAAGACGTGTTCTCCATTAAGAAATCAAGGAAGGTTTCAGCTTGAACACTCAATTCTCTGCCTTTCAAAGATTGTACCTTAACGGTCGCTTTAGATAACACCTCAATCTCCGTTGGCACGACTTCTATACGGCCCGATTCTATCTCTTCGAGAACCGTCAGCTTAGGCATAAAAGTAACGCCAAGCCCCGCAACAACAAAGTTAGTCAGCGCAGTCACCGAGTTGGTTTGCAATTTAGGTTGGAGATTAAAATGCGACATTTGCTCGGCGTGTTTCACTAATCGTCCCATGCCAGTCGAAGTATCGATCAAAGCCAGCGACACATCTTTAATTTCTTGCAGCGTCACAGGTGTCTCTTTCATTGTTAGAAAGTGCCCTTTCGGAGCAATAAGTTCCAATGGGTGACTGCGTTCCACATGCGTTCGTAGCTTTGGATGCGGTGCTGCTGCGTAAGTGATGGCGAAATCGATCTGCTGATCTTCAAGCATCTTAACCGCATCAAGAGCACCGGCTATTTCTATCGACAAGTTGATGTCTGGATAACGGGTCATAAAGGTCTGCATCGGCTTAGACACTAAGTTTGTGATAAACCCTTCACCTATCGCAATACTGACGCTACCACCGGTCAGATTTTTAAGCTTGGTCAATTGAGTTAATACTGTCGCCTCACCTCTTATAATGGTGCGATAGTGATTCAACAACTCGTTTCCCGCTTCCGTTAAATAAGACTGGCGGTTATTGCGCTCCCACACCTTCATCTCAACCTGATCTTCAAGTTGAGACAACATACGACTCACTGCAGCCGGATCAACATTCAGCATCTTCGAGGCTTTACGTAACGAACCGTATTTCGACAAAGCATTAAGGTATTCCAGCGCGCGGATATTAAAGTGGTGCATTCAACTTCCTTGTGATTCCAGTGACACTCAGAACAAGCGTCTCATAAATTCAGTATTAACCTATATTCGAATTTGACGAGATAGGGCTTGCGCTCATCAACTTGTGCACCGAGTCACCTCAAGACTATGGTTGGTTGGCTATTTAGGTGTTTTATTTGCTCCTAATAAGAGAAAGGCGACAACTTTCGTTATCGCCTTTGAGTTGTTACTTCTTGTAGAGCAACAATCATTTTCACTGATGGGCTTAGGCATCAAGTAAAAGGTTCGGTCGAATCAAGTCATAAACACAAGCAAGTTCACTGCTGAATTCAAACTGTTTGTTGATAATGCCGCCAGCCATATGAGGGTGCCCGCCGCCAAAACCAATCCCTTTTTCATTAAGGGCCCTTCTAACTATCTTCGCGACATTGTTTTTTGAACACTCTGAACGGAGAGAGATAAAGGTCTTCTCTCTATTTCTAGCAGTGAGAACAACAATATCGAGCTCATCAACACTCAGCAAGAAATCACCTAACACGCCAAGCATATTTTTAGGGCAACCTTCAGGAAGCACAGCAAATACTGCGTTTTTTTCACGACGTAAGCTATCGAGCATGGAATAGAAAAGTTTTAATTCATGGAACTCTACTTGATTACGACAAATTTTGTTAACCATATCATTATTGGCCTTCGCTTGAAGATACAACAATGCTTTTAGATCTGCTGTTCCTACCCCTCGGGTAAAGTTTGCGGTATCAAAACTCAGACCAACCAATAGTGCTGTCGCAATATTTTGGGGCATCTGCAGAGAAAAATAACGATAATACTCAACCATTATGGTTGCTGTTGAACCATAGTTTGAACGTATATCGGAATACCATACAAAATCAGGTGCTTTCACTTGATGGTGGTCGATCACTCCGACCTCAAGCCCCGGAAAATCGATGACATTTTTCTCACCAATACAGCCATCAACAACAATAATCCTGTCATCCGGTTGTGATTTTAAATCTCTTGGTTGATGGATTGGGATCTCTAGCCAATCGATTAAGTTCCTGAGTGACACTCGATCTATATAACCATGAAACGTAATGTATGGGCGCAACCCTTTGCTTTTTAATAAGTATGCTAAAGCGTATGCGGAAGAAATCGCATCATGGTCAGGGAAGTCATGAGCTTGAATAATGATTCTGTCATCACCCTTAAGCCGTTCTAGAAAGCTTTCGAACTTTAAATTTGCCATAATCCCACTGCTAATAAAGTTCTAGCTTGATCATAAGCTAGAACTGATGTGTTAATGGTTAACTCTTATGAATTAAACGATATTCGGTGTTAGACAAAATAGCTTCTTCTAAAGCCCCCACACCTAACGTACTGTAACCATAGAAATTAGGTTTCGCATTCAAACGTAAAGACTGTACGCTCTTTACGATATGCTCATCCATAGTCAGCGAGTCAACAACTTCAGAAAGCAATTTCCGGTTGTTTTTTATCATAGGTGCAATGAACTCACTAGCACCGCTGATTGAAGAATATAAGTAGCCAAATTCACCGCCATTATTTTCTTCAATGTAATAATTGCCGGTTCTAGAGAAGGACGCTCGAATTTCATTGACACTTTCAATGGCGTTAAAAGGTTGATTAAAAAACTCCGAACCACCTGCATGTTCTAATGTTTCAGGAGCGAATCCTTCATCCGGAAATACAAGATAAGCGACAATGGCATTATCTCGGGCAATCGATGAGAGTATAAAGTTATCGTCTTTGTAGTATTTGATAACGTCATCGCCACTTGAACGCTTAATATAAACGGGGGCACCGAATGTCTGATCTAATATTTCAGCTGATGAGCGGATATACACTTTTTCAAGCTTTTTGTGTGACGGAATATCCGTCATTTGTGAAAGACCAAAATCAACCATCTTTTCGATCGCATCAAAACTATCGTTAAAACCGCCCAAGGCAATTGAGACTACTGACAATAAACCAATAGTGCGCGCTAAGTTTCCTTTACTTTGAGCTTCTAACAACGATTCTTGGTTATCTTGAAGCTCTTTTAATTCGTCTTTAATTTCGTTTTGAACGTCATTGTTCTTATCTTCAGGCATCATTAACCTTTAATCTCTTGAATTTTATCGATCAATACATCTTTGCCGTCTTCAGCTCGTTCTTGTACTCGTTCAAAAGTATCTGTATCCATTATATTTTTAATTTCATCGCTGTAATTAAGACCTAGGTAAATACCAATAACGATGAAAAATAAAGCAAAAATCTTAAACATTGTTACTCTCAACAAACTCTAAAAAGGGATCAAAGCACACGCATTTCCATGTGCTTGCTACAAGTCTTATTTATATAGTGCGATACGGCTGTTCACTTTCTTCAAATAATTTTTTGTTTCATCGTATGGCAACTTAGCAATCAATTGATTGTAGACTTCTTCAGGAGTCATCTTATTGATCAATTTAGATGCTTTACCAATGCTAGTTGAACGGTCTTTATTAAACGCACGAGCAACGTTTCCTGCACCAGTGTTATAAGCCGCAATCATGCAATACAAACGACTTTGCTCATTCTCGATCTTACGTAAATATTTACTATTCAAGATATCTAAGTAAGCCGTACCAGTTTCAACGTTGATGACGGGTTGATATAGATCTGAAGCTTTCATTGGCGCATCTATATTTCGAACTTGTTTGTTAACATCATGCCCCGCACTGGTTGGAACCACTTGCATCAACCCAAACGCAGGCACATGTGATTTGGCATCCGGACGGAAAGCCGATTCCGAGTGCATGATTGCCATGATCAACGCCGCATCAATTTCCCAGTTTTTACTCTCTTTCTCAGCTAAGGTGCTGTACTTGCTCGCACGTGCCTTAAGGCTGTTTTCAGGAAGCTTAACTTTATAGCTGATGACTTTTTTCGGTTTAACCGGAGCTGCTGCGACTTCAACAACAGGTTTAGGTTTTACGACTTCTGGTTGTGGCGTTTTTTCTACGACCTGTTCAACTACTTTCGACGGCTGCTTTTCTGTAGGCGTTGGCTCTAGCTTAGCGACCTCTTGTGGTCCTTCGACTTTTTCAACGGGTTTCACTACCTCAACGGCCGGCTCTGGTCGCTTCACTTCAATACCATGTTTTGCACGCATTTCATCATACAGTTTGGTTTGCGCAGCAATACGCTCCTGAGCTTTTGCCAGTAGTGCCATTTTCTTGTTATGAGCACGCTGATAAATGAAAGAGTCAGGAATGCCGGTATCAGACAAAATCAGTCGCTCAGCTTGCACGTCCAGCTCATTCATCTGGCTCTGTGTCTGCTGGATAACGAAGTTTTTCTCTTCTTGCTCCTTCTCCAAAGAATAAAGTACGGCGTGGTCTTCCGCCTTGAGCTTGGCTAGTTCAACATTTTGACCCGCAACCTCAACTGGGATGTTTTTTACCAGTGCTTCGATCTCTTCCGGAGTACTAGCTTCATCCACCAACACAGAGACTGTTGCCGTATTGGTTTCGTAATCGACAGCCGTTTTTACCTGATCGTCTTGAGAATAATCCACCTGTTTGGTTTGAGACGAAACTTCCCCCTCACCCCATGTCTTGATAAGGTAGCTTCGACGTTCATCAAGATTATTGGTGTATTCATCACGCCACGCTTCGTATTCGTCCAAGTAGGCATTAACGTAAGCATGAAATTCTTTAAGTTTTTCTTCTTGGGATTGACTTGTTTTTACAACTGCATTATTGAGTTGTTGCTTTTGGCTATCTGACACTGCGAGTGTTGGAAAGCTAACAGCTGCTGAAATTGCAATAGCCAGCCCGGTCTTGGTGATCGTTTTATACATGACTAACTCCGAGAGTGTATAGAAACAAAGGCCACTCTATAGGTGGCCTTTTTCACTTTAACTAATCGTCAAACAACGATTATTTTTTCAAAGAATCGAATACGGCAGCAAGATCTGCGGCGGCCTTTTCGTCGTTGAATTGATTCCAAAGAGCAGAATCTTCACCACCTACTTCGTCGATAATTTTATTCATATTTGCATCATAAGCTGCTTGGTCCATACCAACTAATACATAAAGACCACCAGCAGGGCTTGCTTGGCTTACCAATATTCGGCTATTTGTAAGTCTTTTACTCACTACCGATTTAGTAATGTTTTCAAAAGCCTCTTGAACATTCTCAGTGACTAGCGTTACGCCTTCCCCAGCAGATGTTGAGACAGCACCGTCGGTAGCAGATTGAAATAAATTACTCACATCTGCTTCAAAAGCCGAAGCAAGGTTTACACGAGCATCGCTCATCGCGATTTTACGCATGACGCTCATACCTGCCGCGCTTTTCTTCGCATAACCTGTTGCACCAATAGCTACATCTGTAGGAACCACATCACAGATCCACCCAGGGGCTTCTACAGTCGGCGCATCTGGAAAAGTGCATGACGCAAAATTTTGAGCTTGCTCTAGTGTATTGTTGTTGCTTTGGCAGCCAACTAGAGCTGTAACTAGTGACGTTGCAATAATTAGTTTTTTCATATATTAAAAGCTATCCATAACGTTTTTTGTGTATCATTTTCAATTAGTAAATCTGCAAATGATCATTTGATATTTGATGCGTCAATCTTACCTGTGATGCATTTCTCTACTCTTTGTGACATTTCTGAATTAATCACAACCCAGTAGAAATTATAAAAAATCAGTTAACCTGTTATGTTTAATAAACAATGTTTTTTAAACATAACAAGTCCCAACGGAGTAACTCTTAAAGCACTCTGATTTGGTATTCATTAAGTACATCAACTTTCGATCGGTAGTTTGGCTGATGGGTACGCAACATAGGTTCAATGTCTTGGACTAAATCGCTTGCATCGCTAAGCGACCTTAACTGAATAACAATATTGCTACCCTGTAGACTTGATTTAATATCAGAAACCCCATTTATATCACCAATCAAACGGTAAAGTTGCCCCTGTTTACCTGCGGCTTTCTGTGAAAAAATCAGTTCTCGAATAGGCCCACCGCGGCTTGCCATTATTTGCACCGACGATTGAAGTTCGCGCTTTAGGGCAATTTGATTGCCTTCAACAGCTAGGTGAACAGCTGCAAGTTCATTGAGCATGCCTACTTTGTTCGGTAGCGTCATTAAAGTCGGGTCATTGTGCCAACTACCATAACGGTTGCCAGCACGATCGATCACGGTTGCAGATAGATCAAGCTGAAGACCAGAGGACGTCACTTTTTTGGTTTCTTGAACATCAAGAATGACACTAGACTGCGCCGGGTTAGAAGCAAGATCAAAGCCCATCTCTGCGAGTGCATTTGAAAATGTATTTTTTACGGCTGGGAGATCTGCATCAACATAGATTGAAGGTTGGCCAAGGCTTTTTATCAAACTTGCAATTTTCGCTTCCATCTTCTGTCGTTCAACAAACACATCAAGCGTGACTGTCACAGAGCCGTTAGGCTTTTCCTGATAAGAAATTTCATTCCAACTGGAAATCACGCCCTGGGGTTCCATCGAAAGTGATTGCATTGCGATTTCTTGTAGGTCGAAATCATTGCGACTTTCTGTTCCCGACAGGGTATCGTAAGACTTTTGCATATAACCAGAATTGACCATAGCGCCAAGTACCTGACTAATAGCGCGTTTGAAGGCGTCTTGTTCCGCCGCTTGCCTTGCACTCAATGCCAATTTCTTACTTTCACGCCCTTCACCGACAACCACGACAGACATAACCGGAGTATCATCCCATTCGATACCGTCATCAGCGCTGTTAAAGCTAGTACTAAGCTTTGGCGCTAAGCGCACTGTTACACAAGTATCATCCCCTTGAATTTCAGGCGAGCTAAAATCGGCATTGATATCATTAGCATTAATATTTGCTATCAATAACTCTCTAACCTGTTGGTCAAATTGATCCTCAATTAACGCACTATCTTCAGCTGAAAAAGAAACTGGGACTTTACCTTGCAAAAACAACCGAAGATTATTTAAACCGTCAGCTTTAGCTGACTCAATGGCCACTGCCCCTCGACCATATGCACAACCTTGTTCAATAAGAGCCAACGTAGGCTGACTCTTATCTAATTCCAGTGCAGGAACGGACATACATACAAATAAGGTACTCATGGCAAAGCTTTTACTTAGCCTTTTGCCGCCCATGTACTACGCTCCTTCATGAATTCCATAGGAACCCCAACACTTACAGCGAAAATGCGACGTTGGCGATCAGGGCGATAAATCCCGTCTTCAGCAATGTCTTTCACTTCGTCGGCTATGCTGCTGTCTTTCCAACGAACAATTTTCCCTTGGGCACTTTGTTGGCTAGGGTTAACAGTAGCAACACCAATAGGTTCAACAAAACCCGCACTGTATTCGAATATAACCATGGTCTCATTAGGCAATACGCCTGCATTTTGGCCACGGTCTAACGAAATTCTGTCGCCTTTAATTCCATTAACCTGCGCAGTAGCTGGCATCTCTTTGAGCAAACGCGTTAACATAATATCGAAGCCGCGTGATGACATTTCATTAAGAACCGCATCAACATCTTTACCACTGGTGTAATTAAAACCACGATAATAATCGCCATTTGCAATCACGGTTGTGTAACTGTCTTTATCACGGACATCAAAGTTAGAAACACGGATTTTGCCGATGTTTGGGTAGCTCACTTTTTCACGCGTATATGGGTCAATCACACCTGTCGTCATTTCCATTGACGTCTGAAACAAAGACTGGGTTGAACCAAACAACATGTCAGCGGTTTTGAGTACATCGACTTTCATAATGTAATCGGTCGATAACTTGCCGCGACTGCCTGCTTTTTTAGCTACGTTTACCGCACCTTCATCTACCAGAATTTCTTCCATCGCAGTGTTAACAGCATCGGTATCGCGGGTCAAAATGCGGAAGCGGTTAACGCCCGCAAACTGGTTTTCTAAAGTATTTTCTAACGCTTTGGTTTGGAATTTACTGATGCTTGAATGCATGGAATTAAAAACATCAGCAGATTTTCCCTGAAGATTTTCATTCACATCCGTTTTCACATCACCAAAATACAAACGAATTGTTTTTTTTGCGAGTGGACAACGAGTGTCTTTTTCTTCTGCTTCATAGGTACAGAATTGAAGACCTTGGGTATTGAAGTAAGCAGGTACTTCAATATCTTCACTGCTAAATTCGTGTGCTGACTTGCCGATAATCAGCGATGAATTTCCCGCATTACTTTCGACTGAATACGTTTGACTACCTTGATTACTCTGGCAACCCATTAGCGCAATTGCAGCAGTAACTAAACCGGCAATTCGAGAAAATTTCATTATGATTTCACTTTGTCAGCAACAACTTTATCTAGGTTCTCAAGTTGTTCGATAGTGTTTTTATCCATTGAAATAAGTGAGTTGGCGTCTAATGCAAGTATCGAGCGAGCTTCCATCTCATGGTAAGCTTCAACAACGGGTACCGTTTCTTCTTCGCTTGCTTCACCTTCTTTCTCACTTGAAACAGCTGCAAAAAAGCTATCCATTGCGCCACCAACAGAATCATGCGCAAGTGCCGATGCATGTTGAGATGCAATGTAAGTTAGTTCAGCCGCTTGAACTGCGATATCTGCCGCCAATTTTAAGTTTTTCTGAAATATTTCGTCAGATGCTTTTTTGTAAGCTTCTACTTGAGGTGTAATCTTTTTATTATCAGATTTACCTTCATCGAATTCGTTCATTGCAACACGAAGTTCTTCATCAGATTTATCTGCGTTTACCGCAAGGAAACCAGCAACATCCCCATGTTTAGATGCAAGTGTACGGTAGTCATTGAACACTGAACATTGGCGCTCCTGTAGTGACACCATCACCTTTGATGCTTTATCAACGGCGAATGATACAGGTGTGAACTCTGTTCCTAGTTCTTTACAGTTCTGAGTAAGTTCCTTGCTTGTAGCTTCACGGTCTACTGTAGCTGATTCCATACCCGGAATTGATGAACAACCAGCCATAACTGATACTACTAAACCTGCAAGGATTGTTTTCTTAAGCATTTTCAAAGCCTTTAATTCAAGAGTGTATAAATTGAGTTTTCATTAAGTGTTGCTGTTATTTTTTTATGAGCGTCATCAAGTGCAAGCTCTTTACTAATCGGAGACTCTCCTATCTCTGATAAAATGTTCTGACTAACCACCACATTGGGATTTTTAGCTTCAAAGACTTGCAGTATTAGGTTTTGCTTGGCTTTGTAAGTGTTACTTTTTTTACCTTGTCTTACATTACCTTTGATATAAACAATGATGTCACCTTGCGAAGTCGTTGCTACATTTCTGGCTAGTATTGATTTTGTTTTCGAGGAATAAGTATCAGAAGCAGAACGGATAGAAATGCTGATATTTTTAAAACGATCTATCGTATTACGCTCGAGTATTAATTGTGGTCCATAGAATTTTTTCGCAACATCATGATCTAACGATGACAACACTAATAGTGATTCTTTATTACTCTTCAATAAGGTATGAGCTTTGTTAGTGAACACAGCACCTTTCCAGTCGCTTTCTTGGGAAGTTAAATATTGTTGAGCTAACTGGTGGTTCTTATCGATATCAATTGACAACTGTTCAACCCACACATCAACATTAACTCTAAATAGGTAGTTACACCCAGAAGCATCACATTGTGATGTTATTACTTCCATATTTGAAATGCTGATAGGTACCGACGTGATTTCAGATTTAGCACCGAAAACACTGTCTACTTTACCGCGAGTTCCAATCTCCTCTCCGTTTTTTGTTTCTATCGTAGATAGGGAAACTTGGGAATTAAACGTAGATGCCTTTACTGTACTGTTTACCCGAAAAGCTAGATTTTCTTTCGCATCGATCGTTGCTTCTGATTTGTTTTTACCAATACCTTCTACTTCCCAATAAGATTGAGCGAAAGCTGGATTCAACAAGCAAAAGAAGCAACAAGTGATTAACATTTTTAATGTAATATTATTTGTGTTCACGTGACGTCCACCAAAGTTTGTTGTCGCATGTTACAAAATTAGTTTTTTTCAATCAATAAGATATACATATGGTTGAAGTTAAGATATGTGCGTCATACTCATCATTTCAAGCAAAGAAAATGTGACATCAGTTCCAAGTGTCAACATTTCGACTCCTATATACCCCAATGCTTGAAGGGCTATTACTGATGGTGATTCTTGATTGAAAGTCAAAACCATGACACCGTCAATTTACGAAAAATATATAGGTTATATTGAGTTTTAATATTTATCATAATTGTGACCTAAGACCCGTTTTAAAGCCTTTCCATATTATTTAAATTATCTATAGGCAGAGAAAAAAATGGGTTTCGAATCTAATTTATTTAATCACCCCCATATATATTGCGTAATATTTAAACTCCAACGCTGACTTCTAACCTTGAACTTTTCCAGTCATCAAGAAAAATAAGTTCAATAATTATACAAAAAATAGAGATCCCTTTGACGAGTTAAACTAAAAAGACATTATATTGATGATGATATCAATATGAAAAAGCAGAATTTCTATACTAATAAAATAACAGGTTAATATTTAACCCTAGATAGGCTTTGTTTCCTAAATCAGGGAACTAATGCTTAAAGCTACGATCAGATCATCTA
>NZ_JBFSVE010000033.1:0-57276 GCF_041467715.1 Vibrio sp. 10N.247.311.14 | reverse complement strand
AATTGAGCTATTGCTCGCATAACAAGTTGCCGCATGAAATTAGGAAACTCATTTTTCCTCAACTGGTTATGGTAAGGCTTGTATGCCACGGCACCTTCAGGGCTCAAGCACATCCCATTGAATTGTCGCAGTAAATCCGCAATGGAAGTGCAGTTTCCTTTGCTTAACGCGGCCACTAAGCTAATGACTAGCTGCTCGGGTAATATCGCCCGACACCGTTTCATCAGGCCTGTACTTTTCGCCATTTTTTGGAGGGTGTCAGCATTAAAGAATTGCTTAAATTGCTTCTGTAAGGAGATAATCGTCATCGGCTTCACTATTGATGTAGGTAGTTTGTTTGGCGACGATTATCTGATCATAAATGAAGCCTTTTTTCTATCTAAATAAATAAGTTAGCTCTTAAGATCCTGTCTATGAGTGCTTGCTAGTTAGCTCTTAAACGTACTCGCAATATCTTTCAATGAAGCTGCTAACTGAGCTTGTTCTTTGGCTGTTGCAGCTATTTGCGTTGCACCTGTCGTAGATTCTGTCGACTTCTGCTCTACTGCCATTACGTTCTGAGCAATGTCTTGAGTCACTACCGCTTGCTCTTCGGTAGCGGTTGCGATCTGCTCTGTCATGCTAAAGATCTCGCTTACCGATGCTGAGATACCTTGTAAGGTGTGTTCCACCTCTTTTGAATCCTCAACCGCTTTAGACGACATCTTCTGGCTGTTATCAATCACATTAAACGCGGTTTGCACATCAGACTGTAGCGAGCTGATGAAACCTTCAATTTCAGCTGTCGATTGTTGAGTACGCTGCGCTAGCGTGCGAACTTCATCGGCGACGACTGCGAAACCACGGCCTTGCTCACCCGCACGAGCCGCTTCAATTGCCGCGTTCAACGCAAGTAAGTTGGTTTGTTCTGCTACCGACTTAATCACATCAATCACACTGTTAATGTTGTTGCTGCTTTCGTGTAGGTGCGTGATCTTTTCAGCGAGGTCATTAATTTCAGATGCCAGTTTTTCAATCGAGTGATAAGAATCCTGAACTGTACTCAAACCTTCTTGTGACTGCTCATCGACCATTTTAGCGGAGCTAGCTGTCTGCTGTGTTTTCGCCGCGACTTCGTTCACCGTTGCCGATAGCTCTTCTGTCGCCGTTGCAACCAAGCCAATTTGGTCTTGTTGTTGCACTAGCGTGTTCGAATTGTAGTGACAGGTTTGTGAGGTTTCTTCAGCGGCAGAAGCCAAGGTCAAACTCGACTGAGACAAGTTATCGATGACATTCGAAAACTTCTCTAGCGTTTCGTTGAGTGCAGAAGAGATCAGTCCAAGCTCGCTGTTGCCAACGAACTTAGCACGAACTGTTAAGTCGTTGTCATTACGAACCTTAGACAGCATCACTGTAAGATCTTTTACTCTCATCGTCAGGTCGCTGATCGCCTTATAGCTCACGAAGGTCGCGAACAATGTAATCAAGACAAACAGACCAATACTCATCATCATCGCAGACTGCGCCTCTGACATTTTTTTCTCCGTCAGTGCAATAAGTGAATCTGCTAAGTGGTTTTCTGTTTTCTTCAGCTGAACAATACGAGCGGTAGATTGCGAGAACCAGTACACAGGGTCAACATCAAAGCCGCTCATCTTAGATTCAGCCAAACCACGAAGCTTTTCTACTTCTGCCACCGAACGATCATTCAATTGCTGTTCAAAAAAACGAACATTAGCTGGGTTGCTCAATACCTCAAAGTTTGAGAAGTAGGTATTTTGCTCAGTCACCAAAGAGATGAATTTAACCAACATGCCTGGGCCAAATTCATTTTTAGAGAAGGTATTATTTAGGACAGCACGCTCGATACCCGCTCGCTCTTTACCTTGTAAAAAGTTGTAGTAAGCGATGGTTTCTGTGGTGATGGCAGCATCAGAGCTAAGCTCAGCAATTAACGCCGATACGCTCAGCAGCTTTGCATTCAGTTGGGTGTAGTAACCCAAAGCCTCAGACAGAGGAATCGATTGAGAATCCACTCGATTTCGAATAGAAGAAAGTTGATTAAGGCTTTGGCTGATCTCTGTATTCAAACGGTTGATCTGTGGCAGTTCGATGTTAGCAGACTGCCAGTAATCGTTTCTTTGGTTGCGTCGGTTGTCAGCACTGGTTCTCTGCGAGGCTAATTCACTGACAAACTTGGTTCCTTGAGAACCAATAAAGCCAGCGGTCATGCCTCGCTCTTTTTGTAACTCATGCACTAACTCACTGTACACAACCGAAAGACGTGTCAGTTGGTTTAATGAAGACATTTCAGTCTTGGTTTCCACGCCCTTGGATATCGCTGAAACACTGAGCCAGAGAAACCCTAAGATCGGTAAAATAAGCAAGGCGATGATTTTTTGCTTAAAAGACATATCGGTTAATTTCATTTTTATTTCCTAGCAGCTAACAAATTTTTTCAGTCATCTAACTCGCACATTCTTAATAAGATGCGCCTCAATTGTGACTATATAATTATTCAACTTGATCAATGTGCATCAATTACCGTGCCACACAGATCGCGATGCGATGAAGGTAACATTTAACCTTACAAAATTCATTGATTTACCGATAAAACTGTTAGCTAAGCGACCTAACGATACCAAAAACACGTGCAACAACATTTTATTGACGTAAGCGACTGAAATATGACATATTTTAGCTACCCAAAAGGGGTAGGCCTGCACCAATTATGTGCTCAGAGAAAACGATATATTCAGAACTAACTATAGATTCAACGCTCACCAGCGATTGATTCACAACTAACCAACTCCTTATCTCTGCGCTTATTAACTGTCTATTCCTCGTTAACTAAATATGTATAATGCCGAATTATTAAAGTAGAGATTCGCAATAAATATGCGATAACAACTGAGAGATATTGTATGGATTGTCCCGCTTGCGAAGAACATATCGGTTGGGAATGGGTAGAAGAAGCGGCCATTGAACCCAATGAAGAATTCGATTGTCCAGAGTGCGAAGCAACATTGATGTACACCATCGATGAAGGCACCTATTACGGCGCTCAGCACAAGACCGTAGAAGTTATTGATGATTAAGATGATTTCCTGATGATCGGGATGTTTTATTAACTCTTTGATGTTCTAAGCCTGCGCAAAGCAGCTAAACACACCTTTACTAGAACGGGCGTTCAGCATAAAATATTGAACATATGTTCAGATTAATGAAGTAGATGTTATGGCTAAGACCGCTAAGTTCGATAGACAAGACGTAGTAGATAAAGCAACGAACCTGTATTGGGAAAAGGGCTTTCATGCGACTTCTATGCGTAACCTGCAAGACGTGATTGATATGCGTCCGGGCAGCATCTACGCTACGTTTGGCAGCAAAGAAGGTCTGTTTAAAGAAACGCTTGCTCGCTATACCGAACTTGGCATCCTTAATCTGAACCGCTTCCGCAGTGAAACCGAATCGCCTATCAAAGCGTTAGAAAACTTCGTAAAACGTGCGGTTGTCGAATCGAAACAGAGCGCACCAAACGGCATGTGTATGTTGGCTAAAACGGTCGCAGAGCTAACTGATGAACACGCAGAATTGTTAGCAGAAGCGAAGAAGTCACTTAAGATAATGGAAGGTGAGTTCGCCAAGCTGATTGCAGAATCACAAGAATTGGGTGAGATAAGCAAAGAGCGCGAACCGACTCAGCTTGCTCGTCATGTTCAGGTTCAAATCGCAGGCCTGCGTACCTACGCCAAAACCTGTGACGATATCGATTTACTCAACTCAATGGTTGAAGACGTATTTAAGTACCACCCTTTTTAGCGTCTGACCTGACTGATTGGGCACAATACAAAAAGACTCCACTTTCACCTTAACCGGCCTGAGCGGAGTCTTTTTAGTTTTGATCTAGTTAACTTTATAGATGATAAACTTTGCGGTTTAAGGATTACACCTTTCTCATGATCAACGCTTGCGCATTAAGCATCGCTTCCTTAGTACTGACATCTAAGGTTTTCACGTTCGCAAAGCGTTCAACTTCTTTAATCGCCACGTCGTGAGCAAAGATCACCAATCTCGCCCTTTCAATGTCTTTCTGGGTAATGCGATTGCCTATTCCGTTGGCACCCTGCGTTTCGACTTTAATCCGAACCCCAAGATGATGCGCCGCCTTTTCTAAGGATTTCGCTGCTAAGAAAGTGTGGGCAACTCCTGACGGACAAGAAGTAATCGCCAATACATCCGCTTGCCCCTCTTCCGTTACCGAGCCTCCCGTGAACTGATTAGAATTCACTTCACCTTCGACCACGTTCTTCTTCAGAAGAATTACGATAAGAGCCGTCGTTAGAGCACCTGCTAGTGTGCCGACGATATAGCCAATCTTACCATCAACCACTGGCAATACAATCCAGCCGCCCCATGGTGCATGGTTCACTACATGGAACATAAAGCCGACCACGTTCCCGACAATACCACCAGCAACAACCGCAGGCAGAACGCGCGCAGGATCAGCGGCTGCAAATGGGATCGCACCTTCACTAATGCCGATCATTCCCATAATGCCCGCAGCTTTTCCGGCTTCGCGTTCGTCTCGTTTGAACTTCTTAGGTGATATAAAAGTGGCAAGAGCCATGCCTAATGGTGGCGTACAGATCGCAATACCGACGCCGCCCATCAACCATGGTTGAGTATTCACCTGAGTTTGGGCAAACAGCGTTGCGACCTTATTGATCGGGCCGCCCATATCAAAGGCCGTCATCGCACCCAAAATGCTACCCAACACCACTTTTCCTGAGCCTGCCATGCCAGTTAGCATTTGGTTCATCTCTAGCATCACTTGGGCAATAGGAGAACCAATCACCCACATCACAGCCCCACAGGTAACAAAGGTACCGACTAGTGGATAGATGAAGATTGAGCTCAGCGAGATCATGCTGTCTGGCAGCTTGATCTTCTTGAGTAGATTAACCACAAAGCCCGCGAAAAAGCCGACCACGATCGCACCAAGGAAGCCGGTGTTGTATTGATTGACCGCGACCCAAGAACCAATCATGCCCGGTGCTAAACCCGGTTTGTCGGCCATTGAATACGCAATGTAACCACCGAGCACGGCGGTAAACAGGGTTAACCCTGCGATGCCCATTTGTGCGATGTCAGCCAGAACGCCACTCTCAGGCACTGCGCCATGACCCGACATCATTACCGACAAAGACAAAAGCACACCACCCGCGACCACGAATGGAATCATGTGTGAGGTGCCGTATAACAAGTGTTCTTTAAGGCGATTAAGAGATTGTGCCCAAGGGCTGAGTGGCTCGACATACACTTCATGATGGCTAGAGGCGTAACTATCGAACGATTCTAAATTGGCTTCGAGAAATAGCTCTTGAGCTTCCTCGACCGACTCCACCGCCTTTAATTTTGTAACAAAGCCATCTTCGATAAGTCTGGTCGAAATCTGAGCTAGTACCTCGATATGGTGGTCGTCGTGGTTGTCTGGCGAAGCGAGCATGAAGAACACGTCCGACAGTTCGCCGCCGTCTGCACCATAATCGATACCAGACCTGCTGATACCTACAGCGACAGCAGGTTTAGCGACGGCAGCACTTTTCGCGTGTGGAATGGCGATGCCATCGTCAAAGCCAGTATTACCGATGGCTTCACGCTTCCAGATGTCGTCAAGGAATTCACGTTTATTAGAGAGCTTACCGGCACGGTCGAGCAGTTCAACAAGCTCTTCAAATACCGCCTGTTTTGAGTCTGCTTGTAAATCTAAGCAGATGATCTCGGGCTCGATAATGTTGGTGATATCCATATGCTGCTCTGCCTCGCCTGATTTCAGACTGAAGTAATTACGTAAGTGATAAGGTTAATAAGATGAAAAGATTAACGGTGTGAAGGCACTCAATATATAGGACGAAAGGTGCATTAACTGGATTATTGTAACCAAGAACTCAGAGTGTGACTTTCACCTTGGAATAAAAAACGCCAATCCATAAAATCCACAGAACCCATAACAATATCGTCCCTCCGCCATGCGAGCTTTCCATACTGGAGTTCCCATGCAAGATAGCTTTTCCAAGGTAACTTCTGAAAGGTAGCTTATGTAACGTAACAGGGACGAGATTAAGCCGAGAATAATAATGAGAATTGTAGCGGTAACTGCGTGCCCTACAGGCATTGCGCACACCTACATGGCAGCTGATGCTCTAAATAAAACAGCCCCTAAGTTCAACGTTTCAATCAAGGTTGAGACGCAAGGCGCTATGGGTATTGAAAACTTACTGACCGCCCAAGATATTACTCTCGCAGACAAAGTATTAATCGTATCTGATATCGATATTGAACAACCAAGCCGGTTCGACCCAGCTAAAACCTTATTCATTCCCATGGAAGAGGTGTTGTTGAGTGTCGATAAAGTCTTTATTAAGCATTGTCGAACTTAAACTTTTCATGAACGAATATCAGATTACCTTCTTCGTTAACGATCCTGCCGCAAACTCACATGTCGCGCAGCCGCTGACTCGCTTAGCGAAGAAGTTCAAAAGCAACATCCGCATTATCAACATCACTCAAAATCGAACCGCTGATCTATCCAAATCCGTCGCGATGCTGCAAGTAGGTTTACTTCGTGGTGACTTGTGTCAGATAACCGCGGTTGGGATTGATGCGGAGCTGGTCTGTTTCGTTCTCAAAGATGTAATTGCTGAGCATTACAACATGGTTGGGTCACAAGTGAACCATGAATTCTCTAAAGATTTAATCCAGCGAATGCCACAAATATGCCCGCCTTGTGACATCAAATGGCACCACGCTAAGGCGCAAACCCAACTGACCAAATTTGAGTGCTTAAAAGGGCTCGCTCACCTAGTGTATCCGGAAGATCCGGATGAGTTGATTCTGGCATTTATTAAGCGGGAGGAACGCTCTTCAACCTGCGTGTCACCGGGTATCGCACTGCCGCATGTGATGTTTGAATCGACTCAAGATCTCTCAATTGCCGTTATTGTCAGTGACGACCCGATTGACTGGGCATCACGTATTGGCGAAGTGCATGTAGCTATTGCTTTGGTATTGCCAACCAAGCCACAGCGAGAGCACATTGTGGCGGCGACCAACCTAACTCGAAACCTACTTCACGATCAGGTCAATGAACGTCTGCAAAAGACTCGAAGCAGTGTCGACCTACAAGCTCTTCTGATGTATATCTCTTCACGTCTGATTTGATTACCAGCTCGTTAGTTCTAGATGGATCCTCGATATTCAGTCGGGGTTCTTCCGGTGCGGTTTTTGAATACTCGGCAGAAGTAATTCACATCCTTAAAGCCACAACGTACCGACACTTCATTGAGCTTGAAATTGTATTTCTTGAGCATGAACTTGGCGCGGTCGATTCGCACACGTGTAATATATTCAGCCAGCGTCATGTGGCCTTGTTGACGAAACATTCGCGACAAATGGTTGGATGAAATACTAAAGCGCAAAGCGATGCTGTCTCGCGTTATCTGGCGGTGGAAATTCTCTTGGATATAGATACAGATCCCTTGATACACATCCTGTACGCGGCTGTGAGACTTCTCGACAGGCGCATCCAGCATCGTCTTGCTGTATTGAAGCAACGCTTGCAGCAATAATTCATCCATCGGCTGCTTGTTGCTCTCGCGCGCTAACGAGCTGAGCGCCTCCAAAATATTATCAATCGCAAAGCCAGAGCGAGTCTGAATACTATGCTTTTGGAT
Source organism: Vibrio sp. 10N.247.311.14 (assembly GCF_041467715.1). Lineage (NCBI taxonomy): Bacteria > Pseudomonadati > Pseudomonadota > Gammaproteobacteria > Vibrionales > Vibrionaceae > Vibrio > Vibrio sp. 10N.247.311.14. Next base: position 49,561 of record NZ_JBFSVE010000033.1, on the reverse strand, counting down.
ATCGTAGAAGCTCTCTTCCCCTTTGCGCTTGCTCACCAAGCTTAAACCAAGCTGACGACGCCCAAACAACATACTCAGTACCGAACAATCAGTATCCCAGTTCGGCTTGTTCCAACAGTTAGGCGGGATGAAAATCGCATCCCCTGCTTTCGCAACAACATTGGTGATCTTGCGATCATGACTCTCCATTTCATTAATATACTCACCGTCGAGCACCAGCTCTAAACGCGGAAAGTTCACCTGATAACTGAATGCTGAAGGCGTGTGAAAATCTCCCGCAAACCAGATGTTATGAAACGGTTCTCGCTCGTTTAATACCGACGAGATTAGGTCATGAAATATCATTGTTTCGAACTCTTATAAGCAGCAATAAGGCTACGGGAATAGATATACTCCTTAGTGAAACATAGCGCTATTGAGCAAAATCACAATTTGAGATCTAGGTTACAAAAATCCAGTAGTGGAAATAAATCTCCAGTCTAAGGCCAGATTTAGAACACTGTTATCATGATAGAAAAATCAATCTAAGCCCTTATCAATAAAAGCGTTATAACCTCATAAAAGCTGTCAACACTCCCCCAAACAGGCACTCCTAACCGATCAAAATCACACTCCATTTATAAGGCAACAATCATCCAGTAAATGCATTTTTTCTTCACTACAGAAGGCAAGCCGTAGATTCCAGAATACCCCTAACAAAATAAAAACAGAGTAGGGGTTCATTATGATCACGACATTGATCAACCAAAATTTGATTAAGCTTTCGCTTAGCGCTAATTCAAAAGAAGACGTATTTGAAGAGCTGATCGAGGTGCTGTACGCACAAGGTCGAATTTCAGACAAAGCACAGTTCCTTACCGACATTAAAGCTCGTGAAGAACAAGGTAATACCGGATTTGAAGAAGGTATTGCTCTGCCACACGCGAAAAGCGCTGCGGTCATCAAACCCGCGGTTGTTATCGGTGTCCATCAACAGGGTATCGAGTACGGCGCCGATGACGGCCAGCCATCAAAACTGTTCTTCATGATTGCCTCTCCTGATGGCGGCGATAATCACCACATCGAAGTACTGGCAGAGCTTTCTTCAAAATTGATTGAAGAAGGTTTCATTGAAAACTTCATGAATGCTCAATCTGGACAAGCGGCATTAGAGCTACTGCTTACCAAACCTGAACCTGCTGAGACAGAAACCAATGTTGAGAAGCAAGGCTTCATCATTGGTGTGACAGGCTGCCCAGCTGGCGTCGCACACACATATTTAGCAGCCGAAGCACTAGAAAAAGGCGCGGCGGCTCTTGGCTACGACATCAAGGTCGAAACCAACGGTTCTATTGGCGTTAAGAACAGCCCAACTCGAGAAGAGATCGAACGCGCAGATGCGATTGTGGTGGCTTGTGACAAACAGGTCGACATGGCTCGCTTTGCCGGAAAATGCGTTATCAAAACCAACGTAAAAGCGCCAATCAAAGACGCGCAAGGCTTGATTAAGCAAGCACTCAACGCGCCAAGCTACCAAGCAGAACAAGCACCGACCAACCAATCTGTTGCAGAGAAAGCCTCGCAAGCACGTTCAGACCTTTACCGTTACTTGATGAATGGCGTATCTCACATGATCCCATTCGTGGTGACGGGCGGTCTTTTGATTGCCCTAGCACTAGCCATTGGCGGTGAGCCGAGTGAATCTGGCATGGCAATTCCTGCTGGCAGCATGTGGAACCAAATCCTAGAGGTGGGTGTGGTGGCCTTCACCCTGATGATCCCAATCTTGGCTGGCTACATTGCTTACGCGATTGCTGACCGCCCTGCCCTAACCCCTGGCTTAATTGGCGGCTGGATTGCCAACAACGGTTCTTTCTATGGCGCTGACGCAGGTACTGGCTTCATTGGCGCAATCATCGCGGGTTTATTAGTGGGTTACTTCGTTAAATGGATTACTTCGTTTAACTACCACAAATTCGTTCAACCGCTTGTGCCTATCATGATCGCTCCGATCACTGGCTCTTTGTTCATCGCAGGTTTGTTCATTTTTGTTATTGGCGCACCTATCGCTGGGCTGATGGATGCTCTTACTGCACTGCTAACCAGCATGAGTACAGGCAACGTGGTTCTGCTTGGTATTGTCCTTGGTGGCATGGCCGGCTTTGATATGGGCGGCCCGTTCAACAAGGTGGCGTTCCTATTCTCAGTCGGCATGATTGCCAGCGGTCAAACTCAGTTCATGGGTGCAATGGCGTGTGCAATCCCTGTCGCTCCCCTTGGTATGGCTATCGCAACCAGACTTGGCCGTAAGTTCGACCTATTCGAATCTTCTGAGATTGAAGCAGGTAAAGCAGCAGGCGCGATGGGCTTGGTGGGTATCTCTGAAGGTGCGATTCCATTCGCGGCTCAAGATCCAATGTCAGTTATCCCAGCCAACGTGCTTGGCTCAATGACTGCTGCGGTAATGGCGTTCTCATTTGGCATCACCAACAGCGTTGCTCACGGTGGCCCTGTTGTGGCTCTGCTCGGCGCAATGAACTACCCAATGCTGGCACTGCTGTGCATGGCATCAGGTGCAGGTGTGACTGCGGTTACTTGTATCGCGCTTAAAAATCTACGCAAAGCCAAGCTAGCAACAGCAGCGGCTTAAGCCATTTCAACTCCAATGGCTTGAGCCCACTCTAGTCTCGCATTTCATTAAGCCGAGTAGAGCTCAAGCCATGTTTCCCTTCATGGTGATTTCGATGTCTGATTTTTCTTTAGCGAACGATTCGTTCGTCCAACGTTTTTTCTACCCTATGACTAACGTGATTCAGAACTACGCATGGGGTAGCCCTTCTTCGTTCAGCCAACTGTTTGGTACTGATAACCAGTCTGGTGAGCCGCAAGCGGAGATCTGGATGGGTGCTCACCCTAATGGTTGTTCGATGGTCACTGACAATGGTCAGCAAACCACGTTGTCGAACCTTATTTCCAAGAACCTAAACCTGTTTCTAAGTGAGAAAGTCGCAAGTCGTTTTGGTGAACTTCCGTATCTGTTTAAGGTATTAGCGGCTGAGAAAGCGCTCTCTGTTCAAGTTCACCCGAACAAGCAGCAAGCCGAATCTGGCTATGCTCTTGAAGAGCAGCAAGGCATTCCGATGACGGCTGGCAACCGCAACTACAAGGATCCCAACCACAAGCCGGAGCTGGTGTATGCATTAACCGACTACACCGCGATGAATGGCTTTAGGTCGATCAACGAGATCCTTGAACACTTCCATTATCTCGACATTGCAGAGCTTCATTCGATGGTTAACGATCTCGCGGGCGACCAAACGCCCAATGGATTAGCCAGCTTCTTCGCGAGCTTATTGTCTTTGCAAGGTGAACAAAAAGGCATGGCGCTGACCATGTTGCTGATGAAGGCCAAGCTTTCTGATGCACCCGTGTTCCAGTTGATTTCAGAATTAGAACAGCAGTATCCAGGGGATGTCGGCCTGTTTGCTCCGCTGCTATTGAACGTGCTCACCTTAAAGCCCGGACAAGCCATGTATCTGGATGCCGAGACACCTCACGCTTACATTAAAGGTACGGGCTTAGAAGTGATGGCGAATTCAGACAATGTACTCCGCGCAGGGTTGACGCCTAAGTACATGGATATCAATGAATTAGTCTCTTGTACTCAATTCAATGAAAAGCCTGCGGATAGATTACTGCTCAGCCCGATTGAGCAAGGTGATGTGATGGAATATCAAATTCCAGTCGAAGATTTTAAGTTCTCTATCGTGCAAAACTCACATCAGAGGAAGATCACTACCGAAGGTGCCGAGATCCTACTGCCACTCGATGAATCCATGGTGCTAACCCATCAATGTGGTGAAACCTGCGTAATAGAGAAAGGCCAATCGGTGTTCATTCCCGCTTACGCTGAGAGTTACAAACTCGATTGCGTTGGACGCGTGGCGCGTGCTTACAGTTAGCTCTCCCGAGTAGATACAAACACTGATCATGCCCTGCTTTGCGGGGCATTTTTCTTCCTACAGAAAGTTATTTCAACACCGAAGTACACCATTAAATATGACTCATCTCACACTGGATGAATGATGCAAATCACACTTAATTTTGCTTGGTACAAATGTACAGTGAAGGGCTTTTATTTGCTATTTCGCGAATCGGGTTAATCCATTAATTTTAATTCAAGAACTTCAATAGTGAATGAGTTAATAAATGATCACACAGCTAACTAACGTCAACTTAATTAATAACAACCTTCAAGCGAATAATAAAAAAGAACTGTTTGAAGAATTGGCAAGCATGTTATTTGAGAACAACCGAATCAGTAATAAAGAAGCCTTCTTGGCAGACATCGAAATTCGTGAATCTCAAAGCATTACCTCGATGGACGGCATCGCTTACCCACACTCAAAAAGCAAGGCGGTCACTGAGCCGGCAATCGCTGTCGGTGTAAAGTGCGAAGGCATCGAATATGGCGATGAAGACGGCATTAATCCAACCGTATTTTTTATGATTGCTTCACCAGACAACGGTGCTGACCATCATATTTATGTATTACAAGAACTATTTGGAAAATTCAGCGATGAATTTATTCAAGATATCCATAACGCAAAAGACGAACAACAGATCCTTAATATTTTAATTAATTCATAAGGCATAGAAAATTATGAGCACCCTAACAACTCAAGCTACGAATACTAATAATAAAAACAGTAGTAGCGACTTTAAAAAACTCCTTAGTACCATGAAAGGCCACCTGCTTTTCGGAACCTCACACATGCTGCCTTTCATCGTAGCCGGTGGTGTTCTGTTGGCGTTAGCGGTAATGGCATCAGGCAAAGGTGCCGTACCAGCAGACGGCTTGCTGGCAGACATCTCTAATATCGGTATCAAAGGCCTTGTTCTTTTCCCAATCATTCTTGGCGGCTTTATTGGTTACTCAATTGCAGATAAACCAGCACTAGCACCTGCGATGATCTCTTCTGGCATCATGGCTGACATGGGCGGCGGCTTCCTTGGCTGTATCGTGGCAGGCTTTATCGCCGGTGGCGTGGTGTTCCAACTTAAGAAGATCCCACTTTCTGCGAACATGACGGCTCTAGGTGCGTACTTCATCTACCCGCTTCTAGGTACGTTAATCTCTGCAGGTATCGTACTGTGGGGCATCGGTGAGCCAATCAAACTGTTCATGTATTCAATGAACGAGTTCCTAGCTTCAATGGCTGGTGCATCTAAGATGGTTCTGGGCACAATCCTTGGCGGTATGACGGCGTTTGATATGGGCGGCCCTATCAACAAAGTCGCGACCCTATTTGCTCAAACTCAAGTAGACACACAACCTTGGCTAATGGGCGGCGTTGGCATCGCGATTTGTACTCCACCTCTAGGCATGGCGTTGGCAACTTTCCTATTCAAAAACAAGTTCTCTAAACAAGAGCAAGAAGCAGGTAAAGCAGCAGCAATCATGGGCTCTATCGGTATCTCTGAAGGGGCTATCCCATTTGCAGCGAATGACCCAATGCGCGTACTTCCTTCAATCGTTGCCGGTGGTATCGTGGGCTGTGTATTCGGCTTCATGACAGACGTTCTACTGCACGCACCGTGGGGCGGTCTAATCACGGCGCCAGTATCAAGCAACATTCCAATGTACGTCGTCGGTATTGCGCTTGGCTCGCTAACCACAGCGGTTATCGTTGGCTTCTGGAAACCAGTCGCAGTAGAAACAGAAGATGACATGGTTGAAGCAGCGCCAGTTCAAGCTCAAACAGCACCTGTAGCAGGCGAAGGCGAGTACGACATCGTAGCAGTAACATGTTGCCCTTCAGGTGTTGCACACACCTTCATGGCAGCGAAAGCACTGGAAAAAGCAGGCTTAGCAGCAGGCCTTAAGATCAAGGTAGAAACTCAAGGTCAAAACGGTATTCAGAACCGCATCACCGACCTAGATGTAGCGAACGCGAAGCTAGTTATCTTAGCTCACGATATTCAAGTGAAAGACGCTCACCGCTTTGCTAACGCGAACGTGATTGAGTGTTCAACCAAAGAAGCAATGAAGAAAGCCGCGACTATGGTGGCTATTTAAAACCTGAAACAAGTTAGAAGATAAAATTACTACCCCCTAGTAACTAAAATCCCCATTCGTTTTGTCAGCGAATGGGGATTTCTTATAGTTAGGCCAACAGCATCCTTCTCGATACAAGTCATCTGTATCTCTGTAGCCTAGATGAAAAAGTATTAAGTTATGTTGTTGAACATGGTTCTATTTCAGAGGTGAGACTTTCTTTCAACTGCTTATATGGCATCGGGTAGCCCAGATAATAACCTTGGGCTTGTTCGCAATTTAACGTTTTCAAAATTGACAGTTGTTGAGCATTTTCAACCCCTTCAGCCACAACACTAATGCCAAACCCTCGCGCTATATCAATGATACCAGACGTTATAGCTCTAGAACGATAATCATCTTCTAACCCACTGATGTAACTGCGATCGACTTTGATTTCATCTACATCCAATTTGCTAAATATACCAAAAGACGTGTAGCCAACACCAAAATCATCTATCGAAAAGGACACCCCTTGTTTTTTTAACTTCTGAACAGCGATTGCACACTGATCTATATCTTTCAAAATAGCGGTTTCAGTGATTTCCAGACAAAGTAAGCGAGCAAACTCGGGATCCTTTCGTAGATATTCGTCCAGATGGTTCATGTCATCAACGCTATTTAGCTCTACCGCTGAAATATTGACCGAGACACTATTAAGCTCATTCCCTAGCAAGCCATTAGCCCTAAGTTGTGACGCAGTCTTCTCTAGAACTAACGTAGTCAAATCACGACAAAAATAATTCTCTTCTGCTAGCGCGACAAAGATATCCGGTGAAACGACACCATAGCGCTCATGCGTCCAACGAGACAACACCTCCACACCTGCGACGAGTCTACTTTCAATGTTGAATTTAGGCTGAAACACAATATCAATCGCTTTGTCATCAATCGCTTTACGTAATTCTTGCACCATTTCTTGACGTTGACGTTCAAGCTCAGTGAGTTTTGGGTCATGAAATTCAATCGTGTCCTTGCTTTTCTTTGCTTCAGTTAAGGCGTGGGTAGCAGATGCCATGAGTTGCTTGGCATTATTCCCATCCGAGGGGAATAGAGCAGCGCCAATACAACAAGTGGCGTGGATATCATAACGATAAGCACACTGGTTAAATCTACGATGTACGAGGGCAATGTAGGATTCAATATGCTCCGTGTGGTTGAGTTTAACCAAGCACGCGAAGCCATCTGAGTGCACTCGTGATGAAAGCGGTTGATGCTCTATAGGAAGTTCAATAGATCGTGCGATATCTTTTAAAAATGAATTAGTATTCTCGAATCCGATCTGGTCAGCGACAGATTTGAAGTTATCAATGTCTAATAAGAAGAGGACATAATGGTCACTGGCTTGAGAATTTTTCAGTCTTTTATTTAAATATCGATAAAAGACTGAAGGGCTATGAAGTCCGGTGACACTATCAAGATCGTTGGCGCTCTCTAAATCGCGATTATTTTTCCGAACCATTACCCATAACAGAGCAGACGTTAGAATGATAAATACCAGACCTTTGACTGTCTGTGCTAAGGCATGTTCACGCAAGTCATTTGATAATGATTCAACCGCGAGATCAGAAAATAAAACCCATAAAGATGAAAGTATTAGGTAGCTGAATACTATGCTGGCCGGATATCTTTTTGTCTTGTTCATCGTTAGCTGCTATCTCTCAGTCTAATGTGTCATGACTTATATGTTATAAATTGCTCATAACGTAGCACCAACATAAATCGCAATCTACCGCTCGCGTTTTTATTTTTGACTTTTATTTACCGATTTTCGTCATCACTTTGCACGACGAAAGCCTTTTAGGGCTAAACATGCCAAAAATAATTTGTGTGGATGTTGGCTCTTAGTCAAACTAAGAGCTGCCGATCGCTTTTGTTGATGCCGGGTATGACTCTTCAATCACAATTGTATTTCGTCCTTTTAGCTTTGTTTGATAAAGCGCGCGATCGCACAGTCTTTCCACTTTTCCTTTTCTGATAGCAAGCTAATACCAAAACTAGACTTAATTGTTAGAGTTGGTTGTTGCTCAAGTTTGATCTTCTGAATTGCTGAGCGTAATTTCTCTGAAAGGGCTGCACACCAGTTACCTATGCTCCTGAAACAGTCGCTCACTATGGGTGTCTTCGCTTTCGACCTTGCCGTTGGTTAGTTCGATATCGACATTCTGACAAGGATTGGTTGATGGCCAGTCCACCAGCTGAATATCGAGCCTGATAAAAGGGTATTTTTGATAAAAAGATGGCAGGCGAGGTAACAGCCAGTTATGGCAAAAAGTGTGATTAACGCGCAGGCTCAACACGTCGGTTTCTTTTTCCCCGAACAAGATTTGAGTCTGCAATTTAAGGTGAGCAAGTGAGCCTGCCACAATCGGTTGATAATGCTGAGCAGCTGACGTTAGCTTTACGCCTTTGGAGCTGCGCTCAAACAATGTGGTATCGAGAAAGGTTTCTAAACTTTTAAGCTGCTGACTCACCGCAGCTTGGGTAACACAAAGCTCGCGCGCAGCAGCGCCAATAGAACCGAGGCGGGCAACAGCTTCGAACGCAACAAGGGCACGTAGAGGGGGTAACATGGCTTCACCTGATTGAAATAAAAGTGAAAAATACTTCAATCAGGTTTCAGTTTTTTGCGCTTACCGTTACAGATTAATGACGAAGGGACGTTGATCAGATATTTATGATCAACGTCCCTTTTCTTTATTTCATGTTCTTAGCGGTGTGTCGCCGCGTGAATCAAACGCAATTACTCTTTGATGTAGAGATCCTTAGAATAGATATGCCCTTCTACATTGTTCTTCGCAAAACCACCAACACTTGGTCGTACTAGACGAGCCTGCATGTAGTAGTAAATTGGCGCGATCGGCATGTCTTCTGCCAGTAACTGTTCTGCCTGGTCGTAGAAACCTTGGCGATCTTGTTCGCTGGTTGCGGCTAGTGCGCTATCCATTGCTGCGTCGTACTTTTCATTGTTGTAGCGAGCAAAGTTACCTGAAGAGCCAGAACGCAACAGGCTCAAGAAGGTTGATGCTTCATTGTAGTCACCACACCAAGAGGCGCGCATCACATCAAAATCACCTTGGCGACGCGATACCAAGTAAGACTTCCACTCTTGGTTTTCTAGTTCAACTTGTGCGCCTAAGTTGCCTTTCAGCATTGATGCAATCGCCACTGCAATCGACTTGTTCGATTCACTGGTATTGTAAAGCAGTTTGAAATCCAATGGGTTAGACGCATCGTAGCCCGCTTCTTTCAACAGCTCCTTCGCCTTTTGGTCTCGTTCCTTTTGAGTCCACGTGCTGTATTCAGGTTGTGTTGCATCAAAACCAGCCGTGTACTCATGAGCAAAGGTATAAGCCGGTAAGTTGCCCACCTGAGTCACACCATTGGTGATAACGTCACGCATCATAGAATAAGAGACAGCTTTACGTACTCGCGCATCATCAAAAGGTGGTCGCGTAGTATTGAATGCGTAGTAGTAAGTACACAACAGAGGCACTGTGGTAAACGCATCTTGATATTTGCTTTTAAGCTGCTGCGCCATGTGTGTAGGCACGTCCGAAGTAATATCGACCTCGCCCACCGCATAACGGTTAATCGAGGCATTCTGATTCTCAAACGGAATATAAGTTACTTCGGTTAAGTGGGTATCTGAACTGTCCCAGTACGTCGGGTTCTTCTTAAGCTCAATGCGCTCGTTCACCACCCACTCATCTAGTACGAATGCACCATTACCAACAAATTGCTTAGGATCGCTCCACGGCTTGTCACTACTTTCTAGGGTTGCTTTGTGCACTGGCATCATGGATGTGTGGCCTGTCATCGCCACAAAGTAAGGCACTTTACTATCGAGTTCGAATTTCACCGTGTGTTTATCGACGGCAGAGATACCTAACTCTTCAACGGGCTTTTTGCCTTCGGCTACGTCAGCAATGTTGTTGATTTGAGTAAGCTTGAGATACCAAACATTCGGCGATGCCGTTTTAGGATCGACCGCGCGTCTTATCGCATACACGAAATCATCGGCCGTCACTGGATCGCCATTCGACCATTTCGCGTCTTTACGTAGGTGGAATACAAACGTCTGGTTGTCTTCGGTTTCCCAAGACTGTGCAACACCTGGGGTGATATTGCCATCGCGATCTTGAATCACTAAACCTTCAAATAGGTCACGTAGAATGTGCATTTCTGGCAGGCCTTCTGCTTTCGCAGGGTCAAGCGTCGCCGCTTCTGCATCGTTAGCACGAACTAAATGTTGGTCTTTTGCCAGCGAAACACCAGCAGGTAAGGTTTCAGCAACGGCAGTCACTGATATAAAAGGGGTCAATAAAAATGAAATGAGTAAAGCCGTTGAATGTTTTTTAAAATCCATGTTTGTTTGCTCTCCTAGCCTATCTTTGAAGCAAGTAATAAAATTAACAATGCGACGGTTGACGAGTTTTGACGCTATGGTTTATTTAAAGGGGTTCATCTAATGGACTTAGTTAACGATTAATATAGCCAATAGTGAATACTTGATAGTACTTGATCAATCAGGAGATTAAGGTGAGTTTAATTCCAAGAACGGAAAGAGCTGCGTTTTCGATAAAGCCGCTGTCATATGGAAAATCGGTGTTGGGTGCCCCTTTGCTCTATTTCCCCGCACAAGTAGAAAGCGAATCTCGCGGGCTGATTTTAGCAGGCACACACGGCGATGAAACCGCTTCAATCGCAGGTTTGTCTTGCGCCCTAAGAAGCTTGCCAGCGGCCAACTTACGACACGATGTGATTCTGTCGATGAACCCAGACGGCAATCAATTGGGTACTCGTGCCAACGCAAACCAAGTCGATCTAAACCGCGCCTTCCCAACTCAAAACTGGACAGAAAACGGCACTGTCTATCGCTGGAGTTCTCACACCCCAGTAAGAGATGTAAAAGTGAAAACCGGGCAAGCCGATCAACTCGAACCTGAAGTGCAATCGCTCATCAAACTCATCGAACAGCGCCAGCCTAAATTCGTCATATCTTTTCACGAACCACTCGCTATGGTCGACGACCCAACCCAATCAGAACTCACCTCTTGGCTAGGCAAGCAGTTCAACCTACCACTCGTCGAAGACGTCGATTACGAAACCCCAGGCTCATTCGGCACATGGTGCCAAGAAAGAAACCTACCGTGTATTACCGTAGAGCTACCGCCCGTTTCTGCTGATCTGACGATAGAGCAGTATTTGGATGCATTTGTGGCGGTGTTGGGGTGTGAGGGAAATTAGTCTGGAGTAGGCTACATATACACATGCGAACAGTAATTCATCCTAATTACTAGTGAATCATATATTCCGTCTACTGAATCAATCCCATTCATAATCTATGCCGAATTCTTCCTTTGCATCATTTCAACTTATCTTTAGAGAAAGGCAATCGACATGATTAGCGCGATGAAAACTTCACTATCAATGAACTTCGGGGCTCGTCGCTATGAATCTAACTCGTTATAAAAAATCATGACAAGTGTCTGGACAAAAACGTTCCAAGAAAATGATCCTAAAACGGCACTATTTCTAAATTAATATTTATCGTTAGAGGTGATGACGATTGGGGTTTACACGCAAGTTACTACAAGTAGTGTAATAAAGGCTCCAGCAAAGCACTAGAGCCTTAAATACCATTAGAAATTGAATCTAATTAGTAGCCTCAAGCTCTTTCTCTGCAACCGACAGCATCTCAAACTCTTCCTCAGCGGTCGATGCGACCAATTTATTACGGCTATATAGGCCATAATAAGCACCACCAATCACAAAGAGTCCCATAGTCATAAAGAATGCAGATGGGTCAAAAGCATAAACACCCGTCATTGCAATAAGCGACAGCACTAGTGAAGTGCCGGAAGTCAGCATGCCACCCGGTGTTTTGTATGGACGGTGAAGCTCTGGTTGCTTGATACGCAACAATATATGACTAAGCGACATTAATGCATAAGACACTGTCGCCCCCACTACCGCCATCGCCAAGATCAGGTCGCCTTCTCCGGTCAATGACACAGCAAAACCAAACACACCCGGCACCACTAAAGCACGAGCAGGCACTTTGTTTTGGTTTGTAAGCGACAAGCTTTGAGGCAAGTAACCCGCACGAGACAATGCAAACACCAAGCGGCTATAACCGTAGATAATCGAGAAGAATGAAGCAATAAGTCCTGCAAGTCCTAGTATATTAACAGCCGTTGCAACGGTTGGATTACCGGTCAACTTCAATGCATCGACTAGAGGAACGGCGCTATTCGCAATCGCTTCAGAACCCACAGCGCCCGCAAGCAGCAGAACGACTAAGGTAGCGGTGACCAGTAAGAATAGCATTGCGCCGATAATGCCTTTGGGTACATCCTTGGCCGGGTTTTTCGCCTCTTCAGCAGCCAATGGAACCCCTTCTACCGCAAGAAAAAGCCACATTGCAAACGGTAGTGCCGCCCATACACCATACCAACCAAAAGGAAGTAGTTCTGTGGCTTGTGCGGTTGCCGGAGCGATATCAAACAGATTATTAGCATCAAACTCACTAACCAATACGCCTGCTGTCATAAGAATTGCTAGTACGGCTAACCCACTGATGACCATCATGACTTTCAGAGCTTCTCCCACCCCTGCCATATGAATACCGATAAAGATGGCATAAAAGATCGCGTAAACAAGAGGACCATCGATACCCATTAGTTCATTCACCGCTGAGCCAATAAAAATGACAATCGCGGCAGGTGCAAGGGCATACTCAATTAAGACGGATAAGCCGGTAAAAAATCCCCCCGTTGGTCCCATGGCTTGTCGAGCAAAACTATAGCCACCTCCTGCAGCGGGAATAGCCGCAGACATCTCCGCCAAAGAAAGGACAAGGGTGAAGTACATCACCGCCATAGCAATTGCTGCAATAAGAAAGCCTCCCCAACCAGCTTGACCGATACCAAAGTTCCAGCCTGCAAAGTCACCAGAGATCACGTATGAAACGCCTAACCCTGCTAGCAAAATCCACCCAGCGGTGCCCCTTTTAAGTTGTCTTTGCGCCAAATATTCCTGATGTTCTGACATTGTAAATCCCTCTATTTTTATCTTTTATCCAATTAAAAAATTGCCTGTGTGCTTGTCTTCTAACTGCTCACCACCTTCTTCCTCGATACTCGAACGATCTTTAAGGTTGACTCCAGAAAGCTCTAGCCGACGAGCTTCCTTCAATAGGTATACCGCTCGCTTACACGCATCCTCATAAGCCAACCCCTGAGGGCGAATATTAGAAATGCAGTTCCTATCAGAGTCTTTTACTCCTCTTCTCGCCTGCCAAGTCAGGTACATACCCATGCTATCTGGAGAGGTCAGTCCCGGGCGTTCACCAATCAAAACCACCACCATCTTGGCTTGTAAGCACTCGCAAACATCATCTCCTATTGCCACTCGGCCCTGCCTCACAACAGTAATAGGAGCAACATGCCACGGCACTTCGTCTTCCCCTAATAAAGAAAGCAGATGCTCAATGACTGGATTTGCATGATTTTGAATGGCAATTGAAGACAAGCCATCAGCCACTACTATCGCGAGATCAAACGGGGGAGACTCTGAATGAAGAACGGCTTGCAACTGATTCCAACAGACGTCATCAAGCTCACGACCAAGATCCGGCCTTTGCAAATACATGAATCTATCTGTCGCTTTGCTGTGCACCTTAATGGGTGCCTGAGAAGTGTGTTGAATGACCGAGTTTGATTGAGCGATGAGCTCAACCAATGCATCCACATCTAAAGCACAATGAACGGCATCCATCGCCTGTGCATGGTCGAGTTGAAATGAAAGCAACTCTTTAGTTGGAACGCTATTTCCACTTCGACCCAGTGCAATACGTGCCGATGTAAAACCTTTAAGCTCGTGCCAAGGGTTTTGAGTTACCAACTTAGAAGCAGAATGCTTTGCCATAGAGACCACCTTACCCATGTGCAGGGCCTCCATTAAGTTGTGCTAGAGCGCCAGCAAATGAGCCGGAGAGTCGTTCATTTAGGCGCACATCTTTTACATCATCAAAAATCTGCATCTGAGTTAGCCACTCCTCAAACTCCGGCGCAGGTTTTAAACCCAACACCTTGCGTGCATAAAGTGCATCATGAAACGAGGTTGTTTGATAATTGAGCATGATGTCATCGGAACCCGGAATCCCCATAATGAACGAGCACTCAGCGACACCGAGCAATGTCAGTAAGTTATCCATATCATTTTGATCGGCATAGGCATGGTTGGTATAGCAGATATCACACCCCATCGGCAGGCCAAGCAATTTGCCACAAAAATGGTCCTCAAGCCCTGCTCGAATAATCTGTTTTCCATCAAAGAGATATTCAGGGCCGATAAAGCCGACCACGGTATTAACCAACAATGGATTAAAATGACGCGCTACGGCATAAGCCCGTGTCTCACAAGTTTGTTGGTCCACACCATGAAAAGCATTGGCAGAGAGAGATGTTCCTTGCCCTGTCTCAAAGTACGTGACGTTACTTCCAACGGTGCCTCGGTTCAGCGAAAGCGCCGCTTCGTTTGCTTCTTTAAGGATCGAAAGGTTAATACCAAAGGTGTCGTTCGTACCTTGAGTGCCACCAATAGATTGAAAGACGAGATCCACCGGAGCGCCCATCTCAATCGCTTCAATCGTGTTTGTAACATGGGTTAATACGCAAGATTGGGTCGGGATCTGGTAGTGTTGAATGACCTCTTCCATCAGATTCATCAACTTAATTGCCTGTGGTACATTATCTGTTGCGGGATTAATGCCGATCACAGCATCACCATTGCCATACATCAAACCATCAAAAATACTGGCGGCAATGCCATTGAGAGAATCGGTTGGATGATTGGGCTGTAAACGGGTGGATAAACGACTAGGCAAGCCAATGGTGTTACGAAACGCAGTCACTACCCGACATTTTTTGGCGACTTGGATCAAATCCTGATTACGCATGATCTTACTCACTGCAGCCACCATTTCTGGAGTTAAACCAGGACGCAGCTTTGCAAGCGTGAGACTATCGGCTTCATCACTTAGCAGCCAGTTCCGAAAGTCTCCCACTGTAAGGTGATCAATCGCTTTAAACGCCTCTCTATCATGGCTATCAATGATTAAACGAGTAACTTCATCACTTTCATAAGGGATCACCGCTTCATTTAAAAACGTCTTTAGGGGCAAGTCTGCCAGTGTCATCTGAGCTACAACACGCTCTGCAGCAGAAGTCGCAGATACACCAGCCAAAACATCCCCTGAACGCTCTGGCGTAGCCTTTGCCATCAGATCTGCTAACGACTCAAAGTTAAAAACCAGGTGCCCTTGTTGTCGGCGATAAGCTGCTGTCATAAATTCCCTCTTCATAAACTGGTTCAGTTCTTGCTCAATAACCTTTTGTATATATGAGTAATTAAGCGATTTTTGAACCGAATTAATATCAAGAATCGGCAAACATAAAAAAGCATTAATAAACATAAACTTAAAGACACACTGTACTAATATGGGTCACATGGGTAGGTCATGGAATGATGAGAAAGGATGAAGAATTGATGCGTTATGCACCTAATTTGTGCACATTCAACACATTTGATGCAAATCAGCAGGCAGCCAGCCTCTTTAACTGGCAGCAAGAATATGACCAACTGAGTCAAGGAAGTTTTCTAGGTCAGATCCGTGAACGAAAATTTTCTCACGTGCACCTATTTCGAGAAGACAGCAACCGAAAACTCAAGCAGCAATGTCGTATTAATGAAGGGATTTGGTTAGGGATCAGTGCTAACGATAGACCTTTACACATCAATTACGCACAAGGTAATCCTGATAGTATTTTGATCCGTGAGGCTGGGGCGGATTTTGAGCTACTTACGCCAGAAACCTTTTCTATTTATGGGTTAGTCATAAGCCCTTCACTGGTTGAAATGATTCAGCAACAGCTAGAGATTGAATCGTTAAACAGCAAGAGCCACTTTCTTGGTTGCTCTCAACACTACACCCAACAAATAAAAGCTTACTTGAGCTTACTACTCTCCCCGAGTAAATCTCGCTGGTCTTTTCAAACTCATCAATCCATTGTTCAAGATATGTTGGTCGAATTGTTCGCTCAATCGTCTAATCAAAATATGCAAAAAACCAATGCCTCACAGCGTGAGAACACAATGCGTCGAATTAGGCAGTACCTAGATAACTCGCAGTACCGTAAACCCGTCACCGTGTCTGAACTGTGCGATGCGGTTTATGTCAGTCGCCGTACGCTGCAATACACCTTTGAGTCCTGTTGTGACATATCACCAAAACAATTTATACAAAATGTACGTCTCAACCAGGTACGGCGCATTCTGCAAAATCCGAGCGAACAACGGTGCATCAATGAAATCGCCTTTGACTTTGGTTTTTTTCATCTGGGATATTTTTGCCAAAGCTACAAGCAGTTGTTTGGTGAGTCGCCCATGCAAACACGTTCTAATGTCTAAAACCCAAAAAGTGTCGAGGGACAACTTAAAAAAATGTAGTTAGACGATATGAAAGACGAATAGATTAGTTGACTATCCTGCCTCAAGATCACAACGCATGAACTTCACTTCAAGTGCCTGCCGCCATCAAGGTGCAAAGTCCTTCCTGTCATATAGTGACTAGCCAAAACAAACTTAATGCCATCTATCACTTCTTCAAAGCCTGCCTCTGCGGGAATCAGTGCTTTTTTCAGAGCTTTGGTTTTGTACGCCTCGTCATCATGTTCATTGAATTTTATCATGGCAGGAGAGACAGTATTGACTTTCACCTTGGGAGCCAGCATCGCTGAGAACGACAGCGTCAAGTTGTTGAGTGCGGCTTTACTGGCCGCGTAAGCGATGTGTTTTTTACTGCCTTTTTCCGCAACGTAATCACTGATGTGGATGATGTCCGACGTTTTATCGCCAGACATTAGTTGGTCTTTGAGCATTAAATTAACCAGATAAGGCACGGTGGCGTGAATCGTCATCATCTGGTGCATGATTTGTGATGCATTTTCACTGGGGTTTGTCTTGTTCTCAGGCTTCCAGTCGGAAGCGTTATGTATGATGGCACGAAGTGTCTTATATTCTTGACCAACGTAATGAAGAAAGCCCTCTAGGCTGCTTTGTTGATAAAAGTCTACCTGTTGTAAGTCGGCTCCACTGTCGCGCAGTAATTGCAAATGAGGATAGTCACTTCGGTAAGTGCCAACCACATTGTATCCGTCAGATATAAGTTGCTGCGCCAGAGCGAATCCTAAACGCTTCCCCACTCCAGTTATTAGAATCGTTCCACTCATCGTAAAAACTCAGCTCTAGTTTGAGGGTTAGTTTTGAAACTGCCACCAAGCGCGGTTGTGGTGGTTTCAGAGTTAGCGTCCATAACGCCTCTCGATTTAACGCAGTAGTGAGTTGCTTTAATCGTCACAGCCACATTTTCTGTTTCGACTAGAGTCTGTATCGCGACCAGGATTTGCTGTGTAAGGCGTTCTTGAACCTGCGGACGCTGAGCAAAGAATCGAACAATACGGTTTATTTTAGATAGCCCAAGAATCTTGGATTCTGGGATATAAGCCACTTGTGCTAAACCATCGATGGTGATGAAGTGATGTTCGCACGTCGAAGTTAAATCTATATCCGATACCTTAACCATTTCATCAACTGACATTTTGTTGTCGATAACACTAATTTTGGGGAAGTTATTGTAGTCGAGCCCTGAAAATATCTCGTGAACGTACATCTTTGCAATGCGATGAGGTGTTTCAGCGAGACTGTCATCGGTTAAATCCAGCCCGAGCGTACTGACAACTTCCGTCAAAAGCCCTTTGATGCGGTTGTACTTCTGGTCGGGGTTCATTTCGCTCGATGTCATCGGGGTTTCAAGCCCCTTTTCGAGCAAAGCTTCTCTTACTTTTTCAGCTTCTGTGGTTAGCATTGAGTCGCTCCTTATGAGTTAATCTTCAAGTTCTGCTTCATAGCTCAGGGTGAGCGAGACGGAATCGGCGAAACGTAGAGCATGAGGCTTGTCAATTCTCACCTGAGCGTATCGGACCCATGAATGGTCGATACAAATACCGAGTACGTCGCTGGTTAACTTTTCTAAAAGCAGAAACCGTCCAGATTCAACATGTTCAATAATTTTTTTGCAGATATTTTTGTAGTTAAGTGCGTTCTCCACATCATCAGAGAGGCAAAGGTTGTTCGCGGGATAATGGATCTCCGCATTTATGACGATGTCTTGCTGCTTGGTTTTTTCTTCTTCGTTGAAGCCGATGAAGGTTCTTAATCTGAGATTTGTGATGGTGATAATCGCATTGTGATTCATAAAAGTTTCCGATCCTTAGAAGGTAGAGTGAGTTACGTGCCTATTAGCGGAAAAGATCAATAAAGCTCAAGCGTTCTGTTTAAAGCAGTTACAGGGACTAAGTGAAGCTGACCTCGAACGGTATAAGTTCGGTTTTCTGACTCAGCTGATCGAAGTTGTTCCAGAGATGCTGAAAAGAGATATCTAGAGTGGGATGAAGTTCTTGCGCGGCAACATCAACTAACGGTCGAAGCACAAAAGCGTACTCGGTGATTTCACCTCGAGGCAGCTCTACTCCATCAATAATGCCTACTTCGTTACCGTAAAGAAGGATATCGATATCCATCGTGCGCGAGGCATATTCTTTAGTTTCTCGCTTGCGGTCATTTTCTAATTCGATTTGATGCAGAACCTTAGCCAGTTCAGCGATAGAAAGGTCACATTCAAACCCTGCGACTAGGTTTAGGAAGTTGTCCCCTTCAAAACCAACAGGCTCACAATCGTAGAAATTAGAAATGTTCAGAGGTGCAAAGTGACTATTCAACGCTTTGAGAGATTCTGTGATGTGATGTTCGCGGTTAATGTTGCTTCCGATGCTGACATAGACGGTGGACATATTGTTTTCTCCCTTTTAGCTAACCTCTTACGTTGTAAGTCGCTAGGAAGATCAGCTATGTATCCGTTTGATGTCGGGAGGGTAAATGAAAATCTCCCGACAACTCATATTGAGATCGGTTCTAAGTTGGAAAGAGGGACTTTCGAACTAGGAAGTACCACGGGTAAAAATTCAGCTTATGAAGGTTCTGGACAATTCCGTGTCAGTGACTTTTCTAAATTAGTATTTAATGAATAACTACAGGTATAACAAAGTAATTGTTGAGCGCTAATGGGAAGAATTGGTTTATGGTGCGAAAGCAACTGAATTCATATAAAATAGCATAACTAATTGATTCCTATATTTATCAGAGGCAAAGATGAAAAAAACTTTAATTGCAATCAGCTGTACAGCGATCATCGGTGGTGGTGCCTTGGTTGCCAATAACATGTTGATTAAGAATGCAGCAGAAACTGTGACCAGTGAAGTTGAAAGCTCACTAATTGGACTAAAAAACCAATTCATTGATGCCCAACTGATCGATACGGAAATCAACAATAACAATATCAAGCAGAATTTCGCTATCTACATAAACAATGGTTCAAAAAGACTTCCTGAACCAATCTACCTAAGCCACACAGCAACGGTTGCGCCATTCGGACTTAGCGTTGAAGGTAATTTTAGTCTCCCGAAGGATAAAGGACTTACCTCAACGTTAATCAGAGAGGTAGCAAGCTTAAATGAAAGCATAAAATACACATTCGATACCAGCAATCAGTCTTTAGATCTACAAAGCAACTTCTCACTTGGAGAAATCAATACAGGCCGCTCAAGCAACTTCAAACTTGGCGATGTTGAGATTCTGTTTAAAGGCAATAAAGAAGCCTTCACTACATCCACAAAAATTGACGGAATTAGAATCTCTGAAAGAAGAGAACAGGCCTATATAAACGGCATTGAGCTTAAGTCAAATATCACTAATGACACCCATAATACTGAAATAATTGCAAATGATGGAGGTTTCAACGATCGATCTGGTGGATTTAGCTTCAAAGACGCGAAGTTTCATTCAGCAATTACAATTGAAGACAATACGAGCCTGAAGCTTGATTGGAAAGTTGACTCACTAGATCTTCAATCTCCAAACATCACCCAACTATCGAACAAACTTGGCTTAAGTGGTGAGATTAAAGGAGTTAATACTCAAGAGCTTAATAGCTTCATCGGTTTGATTGAAAGAAATCCTACAGAGGAAACAATTGAGGCTGCTTTTAAATCCATAATAGGTAATGGGATCAAATTCGAGAATATCAACATCTTCGTTAATGACTCAAGTTCCGATGGAGAAATTGAAATAATGCCTAAAAATTATAAAGGCTTAACTAACCGAGAATCAGAAGAGGCATTTGAGAAGTCCCTTAAAGTTGACTTCAATGTCACTATCACACCAAAGCTAGTTAAATTACTTGAAATCAACCAAAACGCATTGGACAGACTGTGGAACGAAGAAGAGTCAGGTAACTACACCACAACGATCAAGCAATCACTTGGGAAGACATTCATCAATGGCGTCGAAGCGAACTAACATTTCGTTCAAAAGTCTATTGCCGCCTTGCTATTTGAACATGCTAGGCGGCATGAATTCTCAGCTAAAGTACCAAAAGTACTCCATATATAGTAACGCCTTTCTTCACCGCATAAAATTAACTCAAAAGTTTTAAATATCCCTATGGTCGATACTGCATATCTGAGAAATTCTGAAGGGTAGACTCGGTCGGATTACCTCTTATAGGGTTAATATATATAAACACGATATTTACTATCTCGAACTCTAACCAACAATGGGGCAAAGACGTGTTTGCCGAGATCGACGCCAGCACGTCTTTGGACATAAGTTTTCTACACACCCTTTCTTTAAGGGTCACACAGAATGGTAGTTTTCCATCCACGAATGCAACTGCTTGGCTTTGTTTAGAGCAATACTGATTTCTTCTAATACAGAGTCAAAACTCTGTTCTGCGATTAATATTTCAGGCAATGGTGTTTCTATATTTACTGATTTTCCCGACTTTATGATTCGATATCCACTGGATTCCAAACCTTCAAAGTGACTTTTGATATCGTCAAAGTTGTCTGCTTGGCCTAGAAACTGCAACTTAATGACTTTGCCGTAGATCTGGTGAATGATTCGTACTTTTTTATTTACTGGAGCGGGATAGAAATGAATCCAATCGTGCCCATTAGCTCGAGGTTTTGATTGCTCAGGATTCAATTGAGGAAAATGTTCTGAGACATAAGCTAAGTATTGCTGTGCAAATTCTGTTGTTTTGGGGCAAACAGTAGCAACGTAACCTCTTCTATTTTTTTTAATAGCATCTCTTAATGTCTGTGCCTTATAGAGTCCTCGCTTATCACCTTGGGCAGCAAGGTAAACCATTATTTCTTCATATGAAATGGCAGCGTCGTACGGCTCAGAATTTCGAGCGATATATGCTTTTGGGGCAATAATACATGTTCTAAAATCTTGCCAAAAACCATCTTCTAGACCTCTGTTACCCCTAAGCCTGTATCTATCTCCTTGTTGGGCCTGAGCTGAAGCATCAATCTTGTTTTCAATAAGTATTGCTTGGGAAGATAAGTCATCTGATTGATAGATATAAACTAAGTCTGACTCACCTAGATTAGTATCTATGACAGAGTGCCAAGCACCGAGCGTTTTAACTGAGGTTATTTCTTCTCGAACACGACAAACAAACCATTGAGCAAATGAGTCGGAAACATTGAGCTCCTCTAGCACTAATAGATCAACATCACGCTCATTAATACTCTGAAATGTATTTAGTTCTTTCATTAGCCATAGCTTTCCTATCGTTGTTATCTGGTAAACGTCTACTAACCTAGACATTACATAGATAAGAAAAAGTAGGTCAAATCACCTCACTATGATTTGTGAGGTTGAGCTCGGCTAGCAAGGTAAGGGGCAAAGATAAGTTAGAGCTCCTAGTGATCTCTGACATAAAAAACAAGCGAATCCCCCCCCCCCCAAAAAAAGCATCAAAGTAATTCCAATCACCGCGTAAATATCGGTTTTGCCCATATACTAGCCAAGACAACGCGACGCCCAACGACATCATTAGCGCCATACTCCACGCACAAAAAAGCGCGAGAAACGGATGTCATTCTCGCGCTTTTTTAGAACCGTA
This sequence comes from Vibrio sp. 10N.247.311.14, assembly GCF_041467715.1. Lineage (NCBI taxonomy): Bacteria > Pseudomonadati > Pseudomonadota > Gammaproteobacteria > Vibrionales > Vibrionaceae > Vibrio > Vibrio sp. 10N.247.311.14. The sequence continues at coordinate 27,386 of NZ_JBFSVE010000033.1, read as the reverse complement.
TATCTTGAAGTTTACGGTTAAATCTTAGCAGTAAACGTACGGCTAATTACATCCTGTTGCTGCTCACGTGTTAACGAGTTGAACCTCACAGCGTAACCCGACACTCGGATGGTTAACTGTGGGTATTTTTCTGGATGTTCGACGGCATCCAACAACATGTCACGGTTAAGCACGTTCACGTTAAGGTGCTGTCCACCCTCAACACGAATCGAACCTGCATTTTCCTCGTGGTGGAAGTAACCATCCATTAGTGCTGCTAGGTTCACTTTTTGGCTTAAGTCATCTTTACCTAGTGCATTTGGTACGATTGAGAAGGTGTAAGAAATACCATCTTTAGCGAATTCAAACGGCAGTTTGGCAACTGAAGAAAGTGAAGCAACCGCACCTTTCTCGTCACGACCGTGCATTGGGTTTGCGCCCGGGCCAAATGGCATACCTGCGCGGCGACCATCTGGTGTGTTACCAGTTTTTTTACCATATACAACGTTTGAAGTAATCGTAAGGATAGATTGAGTTGGAACCGCTTCACGGTAGGTGTTCATTTTCTGAATTTTCTTCATAAAACGTTCAACCAAATCACAAGCAATATCATCAACACGTGAATCGTTGTTGCCGAATTTTGGATATTCACCTTCAATCTCAAAGTCGACAGCGATGCCATCTTCGTTACGTACTGGTGTTACCTTCGCGTATTTGATAGCCGCTAACGAGTCAGCAACAACCGACAGCCCTGCAATACCACAAGCCATTGTGCGATGAACATCGCGATCCATCAATGCCATTAACGATGCTTCATAGCTGTAACGGTCATGCGAGTAATGGATCACGTTCAGCGCAGTGACGTATTGCGTTGCAAGCCAATCCATCATGTCATCAAAGCGTGGCATTAAGCGGTCAAAATCGAGAACTTCATCTTCGATACGAGCAACTTGAGGACCAACCTGCATGTTAGATTTTTCATCAACACCACCGTTAATGGTGTAAAGCAACGCTTTAGCAAGGTTTGCACGAGCACCAAAGAACTGCATATGTTGGCCAACCACCTGTGGGCTCACACAACACGCAATCGCGTAATCGTCATTATCAAAATCCGCACGCATTAGATCATCGTTCTCATACTGAAGTGATGAGGTTTCGATAGACACTTTAGCCGCGTATTGTTTAAACGCGATAGGCAGTTGTTCAGACCATAGAACCGTCATGTTCGGCTCTGGCGCTGGGCCCATCGTGTGCAATGTGTGCAAGTAGCGGAAAGTCGTTTTGCTAACAAGAGTACGACCATCAACGCCCATACCAGCCATTGCTTCTGTTGCCCAAATTGGGTCGCCAGAGAACAATGAATCGTATTCAGGAGTGCGAAGGAAACGAACCATACGAAGCTTCATGATGAAATGGTCAATCAACTCTTGCGCTTGTTTTTCATCAATCAGACCAAGTTTAAGGTCTCGTTCGATGTAAACATCTAGGAAGGTTGATGTGCGGCCTAGCGACATCGCAGCACCATTTTGAGACTTAACCGCAGCTAAGTAACCAAAATAGGTAAATTGGATTGCTTCTTGCGCAGTTCGAGCAGGAGAAGACATATCAATGCCGTACTTCAAACCCATTTCTCGCATTTCATCAAGGGCACGAATTTGATCAGTAAGCTCTTCACGTAGACGCAATGTCTTATCTAAATCACCACCCGTTTCAAGCATCTTCTGAGTCGATTTGAATTGCTCATTTTTGTCTAATTTTAGGAAGTCGATACCGTACAAAGCAAGACGACGGTAGTCGCCGATAATGCGTCCACGACCATAAGCATCCGGCAGACCAGTAATAATACCAGAACGGCGACATGCTTTAATTTCGTCGGTATAAAGATCGAACGCTACTTGGTTATGCGTTTTGCGGTACTCAGTGAAGATCTTTTCGATTTGTGGCTCTAATTCACGACCGTACACTTCGCACGACGTTTTCACCATTCGAATACCACCATTGGCGATGATGCCGCGTTTCAGTGGTTTATCGGTTTGTAGACCCACGATTTTTTCGAGGTTTTTTACAATGTAACCGGCATCGTGTGAGGTGATAGTGGAAACGATATCAGTATCAAAATCGACAGGGGCATGAGTGCGGCTTTCTTCTTTAATACCCTCTAGCACCGATTCCCATAGCTGTGTCGTCGAGTCCGACACGTCCGCAAGAAAAGATTCATCACCTTCATAAGGGGTGTAGTTTCGCTGAATAAAATCACGTGCATTAACGGATGTTTGCCACTCGCCAGCTTGAAATCCCGCCCAAGCTTCCATCATATCGGTTGTCGGAATAGTCATAATGACCTCCTAAGTTATTGATAAACAGACAATATCGATGATTATTTATAATCATTGGTTTCTGCTGGCTATACTAAACCGACCAATCTATGAGTAAAGTGAGCTGTTTTCATAAAATACATGCACAAAATGCATTTATTGAAATTACTATTTTATATTCAATACCTTAAGTTGAAGGTTAACTACTCTAGATTCCAATTAGTTTGTTCCTTCAGAAGTAGGAAATAGACTCTTAGTGACTCACCGACGTTGAAAACAGGTTGATGATCACCACACCAGACAGAATCAAAGCGATGCCAATGATCGCGTAGATGTCTAGCTTTTGCCCGTAGACCAACCAAGACAACGCCGCGACCAACACTATCCCTGCCCCACACCAAATCGCATAGGCGACACCCAAAGACATGGTTTGAACCGTGAGAGACAACAGATAAAAAGCAAAGCCATAACCGACGAGTACTGCGGCGGTAGCAGGAAGGGAAGTAAATTGCTGCGTTTTAGGCAATAGAGAAGTCGCGACAACTTCAAGCACGATGGCGAGTGACAGCATCACTGGAGGCGGAAGAGATAAAAGCATGTTTGAGTCCACAACATTAAATACGGCGCTCAGAATATTGTAGTTTTATTTCCAATTCATGCGATTTTCAGTAAGCAATTATTATGAAGTGCCTTAAAAATTCTTAAATGTGACTTTCGGTTAACACGAGGAACCTAAATGCTCTATTATTACAAATAAGTAATAATCATTTTCTATTTAAGGGGATTATCAAAACATGCACTCACACCTATACTAGCTCCAACAAAACGAGAGAGCGGAAACAATTAAGCTCAACTACGCTTAACGGGTTGAATTTAATTGCACAGTTATCCGCTGTACTGACATATAGGAAACATCCAATGACAATCGAAATTAAACCTGGTCAAACGCATATCAAATCAAAAGCAATGGTTGCATGGGCAGCTGGAGAGCCACTAAAAATGGAAGAAGTTGATGTACAACTTCCTAAAGCTGGTGAGGTTCTAGTTCGCATCGTTGCTACTGGTGTTTGTCACACTGACGCATTCACATTATCAGGTGACGATCCAGAAGGTATCTTCCCTTCAATTCTTGGTCACGAAGGTGGCGGCATCGTTGAGATGATCGGCGAAGGCGTTACAAGTGTTGAGATTGGCGACCACGTTATCCCACTTTACACAGCTGAATGTGGCGAATGTAAGTTCTGTAAATCTGGTAAAACTAACCTATGCCAAGCCGTTCGTGAAACGCAAGGTAAAGGCCTAATGCCAGACGGTACAAGCCGCTTCTCTATCAATGGCGAAACAATTTTCCATTACATGGGTTGCTCTACTTTCTCTGAGTACACAGTACTTCCAGAAATCTCTCTAGCGAAAGTAAGCAAAGAAGCACCACTTGAAGAAGTTTGTCTTCTAGGTTGTGGCGTAACAACCGGTATGGGCGCTGTACTAAATACAGCTAAAGTTGAAAAAGGCGACAACGTTGCTGTATTCGGCCTAGGTGGTATCGGTCTATCTGCAATCATTGGTGCTCGCATGGCTGGTGCTGACCGCATCATCGGTGTTGATATCAACGAGAGCAAATTCGAGCTAGCAAAACAGCTTGGCGCGACAGACTGCATCAACCCAACTAAATTCGACAAGCCAATCCAAGACGTTATCGTAGAGATGACAGACGGTGGTGTTGAGTACTCTTTCGAGTGTATCGGTAACGTAAACGTGATGCGTCAAGCACTTGAGTGCTGTCACAAAGGTTGGGGCGAATCAGTCATCATTGGTGTTGCAGGTGCAGGTCAAGAGATCTCAACTCGTCCATTCCAACTAGTAACTGGTCGTGTATGGCGTGGTTCTGCTTTCGGTGGTGTTAAAGGCCGCTCTGAGCTTCCAGAAATCGTTAACCGTTACATGGCGGGTGAGTTTGGTCTTCAAGAGTTCATCACTCACACAATGGGTCTGCAAGACGTAAACGAAGCATTCGACCTAATGCACAAAGGTGAATCTATCCGTACTGTTCTACACATGGATAAGTAACACATCTTGGCCTCGATTCTTTCGAGCATCGAGGCCACAGCTACAAATGAATAGCAACAAACTGTCTTCACCACCTCCTGCCCGGTGGGTGGTGAAACTTTATGTAATATAGACAAATTTACTCCCAAACCATCAACCTAACGGAGCACAATAGATGACAATCGAAAACATTAGCCAAGCAAAGGTTGCTGGTGGTTGGCACAAACAATACACCCACTTTTCTGCAACGCTTGACTGCAACATGCGTTTTGCGATTTTCTTGCCACCTAACGCAAGCAAAGAAAACCCAGTTCCTGTTTTGTATTGGTTGTCAGGCTTAACCTGTACCGATGAAAACTTCATGCAAAAAGCCGGCGCTTTCAAAGCCGCGGCTGAGCAAGGCATCGCGATTGTGGCACCAGACACTAGCCCACGTGGCGAAGGTGTTGCCGACGATGAAAATTACGATCTCGGCCAAGGTGCAGGCTTCTATGTGAATGCCACTCAAGCGCCATGGGACAGCCATTACCACATGTACGATTACGTGGTAACAGAGCTCCCTGCATTACTTGAGTCGTTCTTCCCTGTTACATCCGTAAAATCGATTTCTGGTCACAGCATGGGCGGACATGGTGCCCTAACGATTGGCATTAAAAACGAAGATAGCTACCGTTCTATCTCTGCATTCAGCCCAATCACCAACCCAATGCAATGCCCTTGGGGACAAAAAGCCTTCAACCAATACCTAGGCTTGGATATTGAAGAGTGGAAACACTACGATGCCTCTGAGCTTCTAAAAACCAAAGGCACTAAACTGCCAATGTTGGTCGACCAAGGTGAAGCCGATAACTTCCTGATTGAACAGCTTAAACCTGAGCAATTAGTCGAAGCCGCTAAGGTAACCAATGCCGATTTAGATCTACGTATGCAGCCTGGTTACGACCACAGCTACTACTTCATCTCTAGCTTTATTGATGAACACATTGAGTTCCACGCTGCTTACTTAAACAAGTAGCCAGATGAATTTAGCCCGCACTTTGTAAACGCAAGGTGCGGGCTTTTTTATGCCTACTGATTTTATAACGGTTGCTTTTATAACTGCTTAATACGCTGCTTTAACGCTTCTAAATCTATATCATTGCCAACAATTCGTAATCGAACATACTCTTCAGTCATCGCGTCGCACGTAATAGCAAAATCGACACCCGAACATGTCTTAATACCGATACTCTCAAATAGCTTTGAAAGGTGAGTTCCTCTCTTTTTCAACAACATAATGGGCGTCGATATTGACGTGCCAACCACCTCAATATTGTTCTCAGACAACAAGCCGATCATTTGCTGCTTAAAGTATTCAGTTTTGCTGCGGTTCATTTCTAAGAAGTGTTTTGCATTGGGTAAGGTCGCCGATGCGATTTTTATTGAGGGGTAAGTCGGCGTAAACACACTCACCGCAGCTTCGATTGCAGAAGTCAGGTTTTCACTGCTGGCTAAGTAACCGAGTCGAATCCCAGCGAGCCCTAAACCTTTAGAAAAGGTTCGTAAAACTATTAAGTTGTCCAAGACTAAGGTCTGATCGAGCATAGACTGCTCAGGGGTCAGGTATTCACCATATGCCTCGTCGACAATCAAAATAGCGCCAGAACGCTCACATACTCTCGCTATCTCGACCAGATAAGCTCTGTCGTAGATTCGACCCGTTGGGTTGTTGGGATTATCGATATACACTAAGGCAGGATTTTGACTGCTTATTTTTGATGCCAACACACCGAACAGATCCGACTCGTTTTGATAATCAAACATGTTGATGGACTGGTACTTCCCGCCCACCAAAGTGAACTCTGATACTGCTTCAACAAACTGAGGGCCAATGCCTATCATGGTGCGATTGTTGTGATCGATAAGTTTATTGAAGATAAGTTCTAGCGCCCCAAGAGAGCCCGTGGTGTACGTAATACGACAATCTTCAATCCCAATAAACTGGCGAGTCAGATAAGTCAGCTCCGAAAGCTCCCTGTGGCAATAGTACTTATCAATACCGTAGATAATATCTTTGATCACATGTTCAGGAATTTCTGGTGCGCCAAATGGATTGGAGCCAAGTGAACAATCGATACGAAATGAGTGATCGACATAAGAATGGTATTCGCCACTTAACCGTGGATTTAAATGCATAAGAAAACGCTCAAAAAATATTCATGCGCTATTCTTATCGTACTGAATTTTATCTATATAGGTCATTTCGCGACAGTTCTTCGCCTTGTTTCGAGAGACTGGTTAAAAACCAAGATTGGTTCAAATAACGAATTCTCTTAAGCCATAATCAAGAGTTAAGCACTCGTGTTTACATTTCGAGTTAACCGAACCGCTTTCTTTGCGCTAGATTAAGCTGAGATAAGATAGGGTAATAACAGAGCTTGCATCTTTACTCTCCCTAGTTACCATAGCCCCATTAACATCCCCCATATTTTGAAGGTTGCTATGAAAGCAATTAAGACTCTTTTCTTCCTGATGGTTTTATTGAGCGGTCTGTTTACCGCTTGGCTGTTTATTCCAATTCCAGCGACCATGGACAAGCAAACGCTCGACGTTCCATTAACGGAACCATTCAAGCTTGTTGCGTATCGCAGCAACCCGAATGATGCGAGCAAGCCGCTGACTTACCACTACTATGTGATTTCAGATGTGGTTGGTGTAGACGACATGGACCCATTCCTGATTACCACGGACCAGTTCGTGAAGCTTGGCGAATTCGACGAGAACACATTCAACCTTACGGTTAACGGCAAGATTGATAGCTACACCAACGATTTGTGGATCAAGAAATCTGATGGCAAGCTTCAACACTGGTACGTGAGTATTAACGCGAACTATATTCGTTAAAATCGAACTGCAATAAACCTCATTTTAAAACTGCGCTTTGGCTTCCAAGCGCAGTTTTTTTTTCTAGCAACACCCTCCACTTATCCCGACCCGTTCGACATAAACTGCATTGCCTACTTTTGATTCACTGCTGCCCTTGCTCTCAAGGTGTTATAAGCTCTTTAGATACGATAAGCTCAGACCATGCTCGACGCCCAATAAATCAAAATAATAAAGGATCACCCGTGGAATTTACGCTCGACAAATTTAACGGCATCATCATTGACCCAGCAACAGCCCCTCACGATGTTGACTCATTCAATGCCGAACTCAGCGAGATCACCGAATTTTCAAAGCAGAATAGCAAAGGCATTATTTGGATTAGCTTACCTATTTCACTCTCGCACCTTATTCCGGTGGCGACTGAGCTTGGCTTTGTGTTTCACAACTGCTTAGAAGACGAGATTACGCTGATCCACAAATCCGAGATTGTAGAGTTTGTGCCTTTCATTCCGACCCACACCTTGGGTGCTGGTGCGTTAATCACTAACGAACACAATCAAGTTCTGATGATCAAAGAGCACGGCATGACGGGCTACAAATTACCGGGCGGTCATATTGAGTTGGGTGAAGGCATTGAAGAATCGGTGGTTCGTGAAACCTTGGAAGAAACCGGTATCGAGGCAACGTTCGTTTCTGTGGTTGGCATGGCGACAAGACACCCGTATCAATTCGGTAAATCAAACCTCTACTTTATTTGTCACCTTATCGCTCAAACTCAAGAAATTGCGATTCAAGACACTGATGAAATTGCAGAAGCTAAATGGATAGATGTTGAAGAATATATTAACAACCCCGACAGCTACCCGTTTAACCGCCAATTGGTCGGCTCTTTGATAGGCAAACAAGGATTAGAACTTACCCAACTAGAAGGCAACTATGGCCCGAACCATAAGCCAGAGATCTTCTTTTCGAAAAACTAAAGCGATTCAAACATAAAAACGCCAAGCTCATAAGAACTTGGCGTTTTGCTTTTCATTTTACTTATATTGTTTAAGCCATCTCGTTGCTAGTGACTTCCTAATTAGACTGTTCTAGAACCTATCTATTTTAGAAAAATCCTAGTGGGTTAGTATCGTAGCTGATCAACAGGTTCTTAGTATTTTGGTAGTGATCGAGCATCATCTTATGTGTCTCACGGCCGATGCCCGACTTCTTGTAACCACCAAACGCGGCATGAGCTGGGTAAGCGTGGTAGCAGTTCACCCAGATACGGCCGGCTTCAATGTTGCGACCCATTCGATACGCGAGGTTTGCATCACGCGTCCACACGCCTGCACCCAAGCCATATTCGGTATCATTGGCTATCTCGAGTGCTTCTGCTTCATCTTTAAACGTCGTCACCGCGATAACAGGACCGAAGATCTCCTCTTGGAATACTCGCATCTTGTTGTGCCCTTCCAACATTGTTGGCTGGATGTAATAACCATTACCGAGATCATCAGATTGCTGCGCAACTTCGCCACCTATCAGCACTTTCGCACCCTCTTGACGACCGATTTCAAGGTAACTCAGAATCTTATCGAACTGCTCTTTTGAAGCTTGTGCGCCAACCTGAGTATCAGTATCTAGCGGGTTACCTTGTTTAATAGTTTGAGCACGCTCGACCACCTTGGCGATGAACTTGTCGTACACCGATTCATGGATCAGCACACGTGATGGACAGGTACACACTTCACCTTGGTTGAAGAACGCCAGCAACATGCCTTCGACACACTTATCAAGGTATTCGTCTTCATGGTTAAAGATGTCTGGGAAATAGATATTTGGAGACTTACCGCCAAGCTCAACCGTTGATGGAATCAAGCTTTCAGCCGCACATTTCAAGATGTGGTGACCGACTTCTGTCGAACCGGTAAAGGCCAATTTCGCTAAACGATCGCTGGTTGCTAACGCTTGACCCGCTTCGTTACCAAAACCATTGACGATGTTGACTACGCCTGCAGGTAGAAGATCAGCGATCTTCTCCATCATCACTAAGATCGATGTCGGTGTTTGCTCCGCTGGCTTCATCACAACACAGCAACCCGCAGCCAGTGCTGGAGCCAATTTCCAAGCCGCCATTAAAATCGGGAAGTTCCAAGGAATGATCTGCCCCACCACACCGATGGGTTCTGGGAAGTGGTAGCTCGCGGTGTTTGAATCTAGCTCGGCTGCGCTGCCTTCTTGCGCCCGAATACAGCCTGCAAAGTAACGGAAGTGGTCAACAACTAACGGGATGTCTGCCGCTAGAGTTTCACGCACAGGCTTGCCGTTTTCCCACGTCTCCGCCACCGCGATTTCTTCTAGGTGCGCTTCAATGCGATCGGAAATTTTAAGTAGGATATTGGAACGTTCTGTCACACTGGTCGCAGCCCAACTAGCACGAGCCGCATGCGCCGCATCGAGTGCCAAGCTAATGTCTGCCTCTGTTGAACGTGCCACTTGGCAATACACCTGACCATTCACTGGGGAAGTGTTATCAAAATACTCGCCGCTGACAGGCTTCACCCACTCGCCACCGATAAAGTTATCGTATTGAGCTTTAAAGTTCACCACTGCGTTGTCACTACCCGGCTGTGCGTAAATCATAGTTAGATCCTTCTTCGATTTGATATTCGTTATTGAGCTAGAGCTGTCTTATTTTTGTGGCGGCTCCCCTTGAGAAAAGAACTCATGGCGAGACGCCCATGTTTATGCTTTCTGTTTAAAACACTGATACTTCGTGTTTTCTTCACAACAGTAACAACGCAAATCACACGCCAGAACTTCAAAACTTGTTGTTAATAAATTGTAAAACTATGATTACCAAACGTTTACAACCCAAAGTGAGTTGGCATTGAACGGACGTATGGAAACCACTCCAGTGTTCAACTGTTCCAAATTGGTACACCCTCACTGTTACGACATGGAACAGTCATGCACCTTCAACAAGCAAACACCTCAGATTGGCTTTCGTCCTCTTGGCACCGCAGCACAGAAGCGGGTCTAAAACAGAGACGACTTCCTGAAGACATTCGCCTACCACAATCGATTCTTAAGCAGCGACGTCATCAATCGGCTGACTTGATCCACATCGTCGAACGCAATGCGCTGCCTTTGTTTAATCAGATGTTTGCTCGTACCGACAGTCGTTTGATTCTGACCGATATTGAAGGGGTGATTCTGGCGAGTTGGGGACAGGAGCGGTTTAAGGAGAAGCTGACATCAATTGCACTCAGCTCAGGAGCGTGTTGGCAGGAACAACTTAAGGGCACCAACGCGATTGGCACCGCGATTGTTGAAGCTAAACCCGTGACCATCATTGGTGAGCAGCACTTCATCCACCAGCATCGATTTATCAGCTGTTCAGCAAGCCCTGTGTTTGATCACCAAGGGAACATGGTTGGCGTATTGGACATTACCAGTGAGCAGCAACAGCACGACAGTTCGGTGCAGCTACTGGTTCAAAATATGGTTCAGCTTGTTGAAAACCAGCTACTGAGCCACATCCCACAAGGCACCACTCGCATCGACCTCGCATGTGAGAAATCGTTATTACACAGTGGTTGGCAAGGGATTGTAATAGCCAATGAAGCTGGGGAGGTGGTGGCACACAATCAGGTCGCCTCTCAACTATTGGATCAAACCTCGATCGTCGGTGAGAGTATCGATACCCTCTTCAACCGAACCTCATTAGACACGCCTTTTGTATTTGAGAAACAACACCTCAAACAACCAACCACCAAACGCACGCGCTCCATTTCAGCATCGTGTGATTTGCACCATGGCGAGCAACAAATCGAACACGCTTGGCAGCAAGCCAACAAGGTAATCGATAAAGGGATCAGTTTGTTGATCTTAGGAGAAACAGGAGTTGGCAAAGGCGAGTTTGTTAAAGCGCTGCACAAGCAAAGCCAGCGTAAGTCTTCGCCCTTGGTAGCGGTAAATTGTGGCGCGCTGCCTAAAGACCTTATCGAATCTGAACTGTTTGGTTACGCGCCGGGCGCCTTTACGGGAGCAAGCCACAAGGGCTTCCAAGGTAAGATCCGTCAAGCAGATAAAGGGATTCTATTTCTAGATGAGATCGCCGACATGCCTTTAGAAGCTCAGTGCCGACTACTGCATGTTCTGCAAGACAAATCCGTGGTGCCAGTTGGTTCTAATCAAAGCTATCAAGTCGATTGTCAGATCATCGCTGCAACTCACAAAAACCTCGAGCAGTTAGTCGCAACAGGTGAGTTTAGGCAAGACCTGTATTACAGACTCAATGGCTTAGCCTTCACCTTGCCAAGCCTACAACACCGACAAGACAAGCACGCTTTAATCGAGCACATTCATCGTAAATACGCCGAAGACGAACAGACAATCTGCCCGCACTTGATGAGCTTACTGTGCGCCTATTCTTGGCCGGGTAATATCCGCGAATTAGACAACTTACTTAAGGTTGCTGCTCTATTAGCAAGTGATGAACCCCAACTCACACTCGAGCATGTGCCCAGCCACCTTGCTCAACATCTCACGTCATTAGCACACGATAATCAGCACCAGCTAATGACTTCTAATGCCATAAAAGGTACAGCGAGTAACGATTTAAGAAGCACCGTTGAAGAAACCTTGTTGCAAACTTATCAAGCCAACCAAGGCAACATAAGTAAGACTTCGAGAATACTCGGTATCAGCCGCAACACCATTTATCGAAAATTGAAAAGCTTGGGAATCCTCCAATAGGAAGATGAACCTAAGCTACTCAGAACCCAGCTCCACAAGTTGATTGAGCACTTCTTTATCCAATACCGGGTGATGCTTACTCGCTAGGATCAGCACAATATCGACCGAAGGCAACGGCGGCATATCATCAAGAATTTTCAAATCTGAAGTCACGCTTAGCTTACCCATCGCACCAATCGCTAATCCTGCTTTCACGATTGCACGCTGCGCTGAAGCGGTATTGCTACACGCCAATAACTGATAAGGCGTGCCCTGCTTGGTTAAGCCATTCACTGCCGCGGCGTGGTACTTACAATCGGTCTGAAACAAGGCTAATGGCACTGGTTTAGACTCATCGAACACATAATCAGGGCTGCTTATCCATACTCCGATATCATGAGTGAGCCAGTAACCCTCTTCACTATCGGGCGCTCGGGTGACAATCGCCGCATCAAGCCTGCCGTCATCCAACCACTCTCTCAGCGTAATGCTGGGCAGGCTGAATATTTGGATTGAACAGGTGGGTTCTGCTTTCTGCAACAGGCGAATCACTTTCGGCAGAATGGTGTCATTGTAGTCTTCAGGGCAGCCGAGTCGCAGAGGTTGTTTGTCTCCGTAACGCTTTACTTGCTTAAGTGCGGTATTGTGAAGGGCGACCAACTGTTCGGCATGAGATCGCAGCGCTAAGCCAGCTTCAGTCAGTATTAAATTACGTCCTTCTTTCTGGAAAAGAGTGACGTTGAGTTCTTCTTCCAACTTACGCATCTGAGCACTGAATGCCGATTGGGTGCGATTTATCTGTTTCGCTGCACGAGTGAAACTACTGGTTTCTACAAACGCGAGAAAGCCTCGCAAAGCATCAATATCCATATTGAAATCACCACCCATCGTTTTTGTTAATGTATTGCATCAAAATTATCCGTTAGTGCGCCGCAATACAATCCCCTAATCTCAAATGCATGCCCACCAAACGCAAGGAAGCAACGATGCAGCTTTATATTGGAAACCAGAACTACTCAACTTGGTCACTGCGCGCATGGCTAATATTCGACAACTACAACCTGAATGCAGAAGTCATCAAGCTCAAGCTGTTCACCTCTGATTTTTACGACACTCTGGCGAAAGTGACGCCAACGGCCAAGGTTCCAACCCTAGTTGATGGTAATGTTGCGGTGTGGGATTCATTGGCGATTCTCGAATACGTTAACGATGCCTATTTGGACGGTGCAGCGTGGCCTAGCTCAGTGAAAGAACGCGCCCATGCCCGAGCAATTTCCGCCGAGATGCACTCTGGGTTCTTTGCCGTCAGAAATGAAATGCCGATGAACTGCCGCGCACAACGAAAGCTCACACTGAGTGAAGACGCACTGAAAGACATCGCTCGTATTGATGCAATATGGTCTGCACAAATGGAACAATACCCAGAGGGATGGTTATTTGGTGAATGGTCGATTGCCGATGCGATGTTTGCACCCGTCGCATTGCGCGTAGAAACCTATGGAATACAACTTTCCGAAAAGGCATCGCAGTATCAACAACGTGTGCTTAACAGTCCATCAATACAAAAATGGCTGGCAGAGGCAAGCTTAGAAACCGATGTGGTTGAAGAAGATGAGGCGGGCAAGCCAGTATAAAATACAAGACACCCTTCCAAAGCTCACTAGTCTGTGAGCTTTTATCTAAACCTTATTAATTTGGTCGATTGTGATCGCCTAATCACAATGTGCAGATGTGATTGTTTATATTCAAAGAAATTCAAATAGTTAAGATAAACATCATGTTACGAGCAACGATCGCATTACTCAGTATTACTAGCTTCGCCGTATCTGCCAACGCCCATCTTCCTTCTGGAGAAGAGTGGCTCAACCATGCGACTGAAGGGCTTGCACCTTATTGGTTAATGCCTAGCGCTCAAGGAGAACCGGTAGGAAACTTCCCTACTTTCCGCTGTGATGACGGTACCTTGCTCGATGTTTCTGATGTGTGCCATGAACTAAACAAAGGCTGGATCACGCCACACTTTGGCAAAGAGTTTACGCGGATGAAGTCACGTCAAACTTATGCCTATGGCGTGCTCTACCACCTTAGTGGCGATAAGCAGGCTTTAGCGCTTGCCAAGCAAGGAGCCTACTACATCATTGATAAGCTAGAAGATAAGCAAAACGGCGGCTTTATCGGCTACACAAAAGAGGGAAAAGTAGGCCAAAATTGGCAGCAGCGTACTTCTCAAGATCAAGCGTATGCATTAGTTGGCCTTGCCATGTACTACTACCTGACTCAAGACAAAAAGGTAGAAGAAGCACTCATCGCACAACAAGCTTTTATCTTTGATAAATATCGACTTAGCGACAACAGCGGTCTTGCTTGGGTACTTGCGGATGGTGAAGATGGCAAAGCCACACAGCGTGAACTGGTCGCGCAACTTGATCAGATTAACGGTTACATGCTGTTAGTCGCTCCCCTGCTAAAAGAGCCCACCAAGACAAGATGGCTTGATGATCTAAGTTGGCTGACACAAACCATGGTCGAGCACTACCACTCTGAAGATGAACAACGCTTCTACGGGGCCATTCACAGCAAAGCCACCAAGATGCCGAATGCTAATCACAACGATTTTGGGCACACCATCAAAGCGTATTGGATGACTTACCTTACAGGCCAAACATTGAATAACTCTGAATGGAAAGAGTTTGGCATCAAAGGGATGAAACACACTCTCGTTCATGCGCAATATCAGAAAAATTTCGTGAGTGTATCCCAATATTATGGCGAAGAACTTCAGAAAGCGTGGAAAGGACAAGAGATAACTGGCTGGCAAAGCAGACCAAACACAAATTGGGCTTCATCATGGGAATGGGCGGAGCTTGATCAAGCAGCCATGACGGTTTCGCTTGTCGATGATTCAATGAAAGACGTCCTGCAATACACCCTACCCACTTTTCATGATGTATGGGTCGACCATAAATACGGCGGTGTCGGGCTTGAGCCAAAACGCACCAAAGCTTTCCATTGGGGCAACGGTTATCACCAGTTTGAACATGCGCTGATTGGCTATCTATACGCACAGCAAGTTGACGCGAAGCCAGCAGTATTGCATTACGCAAGGCCGACCAACAGCGAGATGCCAATGGAACCGTATTACTATCAAGGCGATGTGGTGGAGCTATTGAATAAAGATGACGGAACGCAGAAGGTCAGTTTCAATAACATTCGACCTTAGCGTTGGTTATTTGTTCTAAATGGACTTGAGATTCAGGGCTACGGGGAATGGACAAGGTCAAAGAGTTAGCACAATAGTGATGTCGCAGACCAAACAAAAGCCGCTGTTGATCAGCGGCTTTCTTGATGGAGATAAGCGGAGGTTAGTTGTCCAACCCTTTAATTGGGTTCATCGAGTGATAAACGGTGTTCACGTCACCAGTCATCGACAATGAACTCAAGTCATCAATGAAGAAACGGCTGGTCATTGTGTGCTTACCGCCATTGATAAAGATTTCGATCACTGACTTATCAACATAAACCTCGATGGTTTGCTTGGTGCTCAACCTCGGTGCTTTTCTCACTGAGCCAAACTCTTCCGCGTAGAGCTGAGACATCTTACTGCGATCAAGCATGAACTCCTTTTCTGTAGCACTGAACACGATGTTATCACCCGCAACGTTAGCAAGTGTAAACTCAAACTCGTCAGTATCAGTTTCGAGCTCAACCATGAAGCTGGTTGTATCCAATTCAAGAGCATTTTCAACCACCACAGCTTCACCCTGTAGCGCTTTCAATTCAGGTAAAGCAGACTGAACAAGATAGCCATCTTGGATTTGAAGTTCGCGTGGTAACGACAACATGCCCGCCCACTGATACTCATTAGATGGTGTATTAATCTCAGGCAGACCAATCCAAGCAATCAGAATACGGCGGCCTGTATCATCTAAATAAGTCTGTGGTGCATAGAAATCGAAGCCATAATCTGGTTGCGCAATATCTTGGTGGTTTTCCAGTTCTACCGAATCGAGATTTAGGCGGTCACCGACGATATAAGCCACCGAGTAGATATTTTTGAAATCGTATGGATTTTCGCTAGACACACCTTGTGGAGAAAACAGCATCACCGACTGATTCTCTATTTCAAAGAAATCTGGGCATTCCCACATATAGCCAAGGTTGTTGTAACGAGTTTGAATTGGACCTTTGTGCTGCCAATTCATCAGGTCTCGGCTGCAATATAGCGCCATAGAGCCAGTATTTTGAGGCGTTTGAGCACCCACAACCATCAGATAATCGCCGCCCTGTTTCCACACTTTTGGGTCTCGGAAATGTTCGGTGTAGTGATCGTTTTCGATAACCACGCCGTGCTTTTCTATTTTGCCGTCAGCAGACATCTTGGCAAAACATTGAGTTGGCACTCGCAACCAATTTCCATCGCGCTTGTTACCTGTAAAAAACAACAATGCATTGTCGTTTTCAACCAATGCACCACCAGAGTAAACACCGTGAGAGTCGTAATCTTGGTCTGGGTGCAAGCCAATGCCGTGGTCTTCGAAATGAACGAAGTCTTTGGTAGAAAGGTGGTACCAGTACTTCATACCATGGACGGGGCCAACTGGCGTCCATTGGTAAAATAGGTGGTGTTCACCATTAAAGAAACACAGACCATTCGGATCATTAAGCAGACCAAACTTAGGCGCAATATGGTAGCTTGGATAGCCAGAGTCTTGTTTGCGAAGCTCTACCATCGCATCAATACTCTCTAGAGAAATATCTTCTATACGGCGATATCTTTGCTCTACTGTCCAGTTCGAGTTCAAACTCATACACTCTCCTCTACGGCATTCGTATTTGAAGAGTCTTTTTGAATAAACTGAGTAAGAGCTTCTTGCGTTGGAAGTGCGGTCATTGCGCCTTTTTGCGTGGTCGCCAGTGCACCACACCCATTCGCCCACTGAATTGCAGAATCGACGACTTGTTGATTGTTCCACTCATCATCTTGAGAAAGCTTTGCAAGCAAACCGCCAACAAAAGCATCGCCTGCACCCGTGGTATCCACTGGCGTCACTGAGCGACCTGAAATCAACACACCTTGGTTTTCAAATACTCGCCAAACGCCTTTCGCGCCCTGCGTAACCAGAACAAGCGTGTTGTTAAGATCTGCAATGTTAGCCAAGCCTTGTTCCATCGAAGTTGAATCGGTTAAGAAGTCCAGTTCTTCTTCTGAGAATTTAACCACATCCGCCAACTCAACCGCTTTCATGACCACAGACTTAATTTCAGATGGGTTTTGCCACACTTCATCACGAAGGTTTGGATCGAAGCTGATGTAACCGCCCACGGCTTTCATGCGTCGGATGGCTTCGAAGGTGCTGCTTCGGCTTGGTTCATTAGCCAAAGAGATCGAGCAGACGTGTAGCCACTCGTTTTTCTTAAATTCGGGAATGTCTTCAACAGACATAAACTGGTCGGCACTTGGCTTAACCATAAACGTAAAGCTACGCTCGCCTTGGTCATCAAGAGCGACCACCACGGTTGACGTGCGTTGTTCAGGGTCCTTCACCAAGCGATCGGTATTCACACCTTCCTTTTGCAGAGTCACTTCCATAAAAGTGCCAAACGGATCGTTACCCACTCGGCCAAAAAATGCGCTTTTGCCTAAAAGGCGAGAAATCGCTACCGCGACATTAGCAGGCGCACCGCCCGGACATTTCAATAATGTCGCGTCAGTCTCCGGAATGAGGTCGACGACGGCGTCTCCAGTTACCCAAACTTGATTCATCTTTCTTACCTTAAAACTGAAAATCATGACAACCGAAAGCGATGGCAATCGAAAGCAGTAGCAACCAAAAGCAAGGTGACACTTCACGCTGTCATGTAAAAATATAAAAAGGCTAGCTAAGCCAAATCACCTAGCTAGCACCCCAAAGCTTAGGAAATGAAGTGAAAAGGGGGGCTTCACTTCTAGGGAGAAACGTTAAGCTGTTGCTTTAATGTTTTGCTTGCTGCGCTCGCGCAGACCTAAAACAACGGTCAGAGCAAAGGCAGTCACGAACGCGATAATCATACCTACCACGTAGTAGCCAATCTTTTCTGGTGATATTGAGATGATGCCAGGAATACCCGCCGCACCCAGTGCTTGTGCTTTCACATTGAACATCGTGATAAACGCGCTTGAAATCGCAGCGGCACAAACCGCAGCAATGAATGGATAGCGAAGCTTCAAGTTCACACCGAACATTGCAGGTTCAGTAATACCAAGCAAGCCAGTCACACCAGAAGGAATCGCGATACCTTTCATTTTCTTATCTTTACTCATGAAACCAACCGCCAGTGCCGCTGCACCTTGTGACACGTTAGACATCGCCGCGATAGGGAAGATAAACGTACCACCAGTTGTTGCAATATCCGCAAGCAACTGAGTTTCAATAGCAATAAAGCTATGGTGCATACCAGTAATAACAAACGGCGCATAAATCAAACCAAACACCGCACCGCCAATGAAGCCAGCACTGTTGTATAACCAATTTAGGCCGTCACCAAGCAGGAAGCCGATATCACGAGTAAATGGACCAACAATCGTGAATGTTAACAAACCAGTTATGAAAATCGCCAATAGCGGCGTTAGCAAGTTATCCAGAACCGAAGGAATAACTTTACGCAGCCCAAGCTCAACTTTCGCTAGAATAAACGCAGAAACAAGAACGGGTAGTACTGAACCTTGATAGCCTACTTTCTCGATTTCGAAACCTAAAATGTTCCAAACCGGAATGCTGCCCGACACTGATGCGCCACCGAAGCCCCAGCCGTTAAGCAAGTCTGGGTGAACCATCAACATACCTAAAGCCGCGCCAAGGTATGGGTTACCACCAAACTTCTTACTCGCTGAAAATGCTAATAAAATAGGTAAGTACACAAAAGGAGCATTAGCAAATGTATTGATCATGTTTGCTAAGTCGGTCAAACCCGGATTAGCGTCGATTAAAGATTTGCCATCAATGAATAAGCCTTGAGCCGTCAATAGGTTGTAGATACCCATCAACAAACCACCAGCAACAATCGCCGGAATGATTGGTACAAAAATATCAGACAGGCCTTTCACCGCGCGTTGCAGGATATTTTGGTTGTCAGCACCTGCAGACGCCACATCGTTGGTCGACATTTCCGTCATTTCAGTCAGCTTAGCCAACTCAGCATAAACTTGGTTTACGATGCCTGAGCCAAAGATGATCTGATATTGACCTGCCACTTTAAACTGGCCCTTAACCCCTTCTAGGTTATCAATCGCCTGTTCATCAATTTTATCTTGGTCTGCAACCGCAAGACGCAGACGAGTCGCGCAGTGTGCGAGTGCGGTGATATTACTTTTACCACCTAATAGAGAAAGCAGCTCTTTTGCTATTTTTGGATAATTCATTACATACCCCATTGGATTATCATTTGAGCTTTTGAATTTTCGGGAACGTTTGCAAAACAAATTTTTGCCTAGAAATAACAAATGATCAAAGATAACTGCTCAATAGTGTGAGAATGATCTTCAAATTATCTCCCTAGGATAAGAAGACAGGGTTAAAATCCCCTAATAACAGGTAAATTTGATGCTCTGTTTGCAAACAATCCCAAAACTAAAATTACAATTGGATAATGAATAATGGCTAGTCTTCATGATGTCGCTCGTCTCGCTGGAGTTTCCAAGTCGACGGTTTCAAGAGTAATCAATGATGAGTATGGCGTAAAAGACGCGACCAAGGTGAAGGTGCGTAAAGCGGTTGAAGAGTGTGGCTATCTCCCAAACCAAGTCGCTAAAGACTTAAAGTCCCAAAAAACCAACCTGGTTGGCGTGATTGTTCCTAGGGTTTCTTCCCATGCCACCTCTCAGGGTGTCGATGGTTTAACCGCCGTATTAGAGCAAGCGGGCAAGCATGTATTATTAGCGAGCACACACCAAACACACCATAAAGAACTTGAATATATTCAGATATTTAACCAGAAGCGTGTTGAAGGAATCATCCTGTACGCGACCCACCTCGACAACCAATTAGTCAAAGCGATTCAAAGCTCTGCCGTACCCGTGGTATTGGTTGGTCAAGACGGGTCAATGTTTAACATCCCAAGCATTGTGCACGACGACACTCGCGTAGGGTTTGAAGCGGGTAATCGCCTCATAGCGAAAGCTTGTAAGCATATGGGATTCATCGGTGTGCAAGGTGATGATATTGCGGTTGATAAGATGAGATCGGAAGGCTTCGCTCAATCGCTTCAATTTAACGACCTCACACTGCAATTTCACGCCCGTGGCGACTTCACCATAGAATCAGGTTACCAACTGGCGAAGCAGTATCTCAAGGAGCACACCAAGCTCGACGGCCTATTCTGCGCCACTGACCGTATCGCAATCGGTGCGATCAGAGCAATTCAAGAAGCGGGCCTCGTTCCAGGAAAGGATGTCTTGGTACTCGGCGTGGGTGATGATGAACTTGCTTCAGTATGCACACCAACGCTGTCTACGTTTAACTATGCGTTTGATAAAGCGGGAGAAAATGGAGCCAAGCTGCTACTCGACCGTATTGAGAAAAAAGGCTTTGAAATGAGCAAGATGGTGTTGACCTTCACCACTATTGACCGAGAGTCTTGCTAGCGATTTATTTCAGAGATCAGGTTATCCCAAGATAAAAAATGCCAACCTTCGAGTTGAAACGATAAGGTTGGCATTTGGTGATGCGACTATCACATCATGAGTAACACTCTCTATCTAAACGATATATCAAGCAATTAGAACCAAGTTTCCATCTGCAGTGCAAACAGAACCTCGCCGCCCTCTCCCATCGTTGCAGCATCTGCTTCAGTGCTGATCGAGTAACCATTTAGGTCTTCACTCCAATCCACATAGCTCACAGCGAAACGCAGTTCTGGTCGGTCAAAGAAACCAGTGCTAGTTGAAAGCTTGAGTGTTGGTGCAACTGTCGCTTTGTAGAAACCGCCGCTCGCTTGCTCTGTCGAGTTGTCTAAATCCATGTATTGCAATGAACCTTCGTAAACCATCTCAAAGTTCTCTGTGAACTCTTGAGCTAATCGAACGTTTAAAGAAGCCCATGTGAACTCGTCATTCTTCTTCAAACGGTCTTGGCTATGCTCTGCCATTAATGCAGGTGCTAAGCGCCAGTTGTCGCCAATGCGAGTGACACCGTAGCTAAACAGGCGAACGGCTTTCGCGTCATCCAGTAGATCACCATTTGAACCGATGCCTTTTAGCTCTGCACCTAGGCCACTACCCACTAACATACCCGTTTTAGAGAAGCCTTCGCTCAGACCAAAGAAGTTGTCTCCATGGTACGCAAACATTGCGTGTACACCGCTTTCAGCTGCGCCATTTAGGCGGCTATCGTTGTCTGCTGAGGTCATACCGCTCAACATCACTTGCCATTGGCCAATACGGTTATTCATGGTTGCAATGTAGTTTTCTACATCTGTTGACGAGCTATCAATCTCACCAAAATCTCGGCCATAAATAGAGAAATTCGCTTTCCAGTTGTCGCTCATCTGAACGTCATAAACGCCCGCACCAGTACCTGATAAGAAGACAATATCCGAATCGAAAAAGTGAATATCAAAGTTGTCGCGATCGAATCGTTTACCCGCCCAAAACGTTGCTTCAGAAAACGCTTCAGATTCAGAGAACATGCTCAGACGGTTCAGTTCTGAATACACTTGTCGCACATTCAACTGGCTTTCGCTGGCAGTCCACTCGTTATTTGTCTCAGTACTGTCGGCCAACATGATGCGAAACAAAGCACTAGAGCCATCGTCTGCAAATCGCTTATGAATCAAGTTCGCTTCAACGTAATGATCATCTTCAACACCAAGACGTCCAATTGGAGCTCCAATGGCACCCGCCGCTGTCATGTAAGGACCAGTACCTGTCGCGCCGTTTAGGTCGTCGTTGATCAATAACCCAGAGCGAGCATAGCCGTGAAACTCAAACGAAGAAGCCTTTTCATTGGCCTCGGTAGAGACCTGCTCTGTTTGTGCAACCCTTTGTTCTAATTCATTAATACGTTGCTCTAATGCTGCAACGTCTTCACTTGCTAATACCGATGTAGTCATTAGCCCCATTGTTACAGCAACCGCTAAAATGTGTCGTTTCATTCTGATGTTCTCACGTTAATTGTTTTGGATTATTTGCAAACGTTCCCAAAACAATTCGTAAGCACATTTCGGCTTATACTTTTGATGTATAAGCTCTATATCGAAGAAGAAATAGAAATCAGTCGTGTTGATTACTTCACTTTTGTATCTGAGTGGATGATAGATCGATAATTTCGGGAACGTTACCGAAAATGCATAATTCTGATAACTTTGTCACAAGTGAAATTGATTAATGGGCGAAAAATAGTGTATCGCGCACATTAGATATCTCAGAAAAATAGAGAGAAAATCCAGTACGAGAATTAGGAAAGGCGCTAAAAAATGCAACAGGTTGGCTATAAAAATTAAAGCCTGAGAAGCGATTTTTCAGGCTTTAGAAAGGCGTTCATTGATAACAATAGGTCGTTTTTTGAAAAGTGTATGACATTAACTAACGTGACAGTTTATAGAAGAATAAAGCGTTTAAAAGACTACTTTCTCTTACCCTGCTCCACCAGCTTTTCGTTCCATGCCGTATTGCCGTCACGCTTAGTCACGTCATACTCTGAACAGAACTGAGAGATGGTCATGTTGTTGTCGCCAGTCGCCAATTTCAACGCCAACTGAACTTGTTGAAGCTTGCTTTGCAGTCGCAAGATTTGACCAGCATTTGGGCTTTTCTCTTTGGCGTATTTTAAAGCCGCATGCTTACGTTCTGCCGCGCCCGCTCGGCGATCTGCTTCTGATAACAGATACTTGAGTTGAGCAACATTCTTGCCTTTCTTGAAGGCAGGATCAAGCAACTCAACGCATTCATCAAACGATGGATCGATAACGTATGGGTCAACTTTATGAGCTTGTTGGCGCATCCATTCGAGTGCGAGTTTTTCATCTGACATAATTACATCTTTACCAAAGAAACAGCCCTATATGGTATCGCTCAATAGCAAACCGCTGCAATAACAAATTGAGTGACTTTACGCCTTTTTACACTGTGCCGATTGACTAATTTAACAATCACAGCTCCAATAGTTGGCTTTAACGCATCACAAACAGCTCTTCGTGGTAGTGCTTTTCAATATCAAATTGATAGGTGTCTAATTCTTTTTTCAGTGATGTAGAGAACAACTCCGGCCCGCAGAAATACATCTCGTACTCGTTGAGGTCGCCACATTGATTGACAATTCTTCCGGCGTTTAGCCGCGGTGAGTGCAAGGTATCTATCACGGTCAACTTCACACCAACCGCGTGTGCTAGGTGCCACAACTCATCGATTAATTGCTTATCAACACCGCGAGTACAATAAAACAGTTGAATACGAGGATGATCTCGTTCTGTTTTGAGCGCTTCAAGTGTTGCAAAAAACGACGCTATCCCGACACCACCAGCAATCCAAATTTGTGGCTTGCTTAGGTCAAAATAAAGTCGACCATAGGGTCCTTCAACCGTAACCGCATCGCCCGCTTTCACTCGTTCATATAGGCCATTAGTAAAATCACCTAGCTCTTTGATCAAAAAGCGCAGCTCTGGATCATCACTGCCAGAAACAATGGTAAACGGATGCGGGTCTTCATTACCGAAACGCAAGTACGCAAACTGCCCAGCTTTGTGACCTTGCCAAGATGCCTCCGGTTTTAACACCAGCTCCATCACTTCAGCTTGTGGAAAATAGCGAGTCGAGATAATCGTCGCTGAGTGACGATTACGACGCCCAACCAAGCCCAACAAACTGTAAATCGCTGCGATAGACCCAGCCAAAGCAAATGCCACAGTTAGATAATAAATAGGTTCTCCCCAATACGCTCGTTTAAGCAGGATTACTGAGTGGAAAGCGATAAACAGGTACGCAACCGACATCAGACGGTGCGACAATTTAAACGGTTTGTACTTCACTGCCGCCCATAGTGACGCCACCAGTAAAATGAGCAACAAGTAGAAGCCCCACTCGCCAATACTCTGAGCAATACCGCGTAATTCATTGACCCATAACTCCCATCCAGTCAAAACAGCTTGCGGCCCTGAACCATCGTGTCGAACAGGCTTATCTAACACACCAGACACCACCAATGACTTAGGTATTTGGTACCACAACCAGTGCGTCACACCCAGTGCAACACCACCGATACCGAGCCATTTATGGACTCGATATGCTTTATCCATACCTTTCAGCCAATTCTCAACCATAGGCAAACGCATCGCCAAGATCATTGTGATGGACATTAACACCAGAGACAAAATACCTGAGTACTGAATCATGGCTGAGCGCCATTCAAAGACATCGCTTGAAGCGAATAATTGCGGTTCCATCGCAAACCAAAAGGCTGACATTGTGGCAATCATTGCCCAAATGATATTGCGGACTGTTTTCATTTGTTAACACTCATAAAGACGACATCATTACTTTAGCTCCTGTGATGTAAAGGGACGTCAACGTACGTAAATCTATGCAAAGGATCTCGTTCATTGTGCTGTAGCAGAGATAAAAGAGACAAACTGCCCACGGCCAATAAGCGCTCTTTGATCGATAAAAGCGGATTCTTCGTACATATAAGTCCGTTAGTGAGCATGCTCGAAGATAACAATAAATGAGAAGAAGAGAAGATATGAAGGACATGACCCTTTCTAAACAAGATATCCAAACAATGAACCCGCGCCACCGCATTCGTTTGGTTAACTCCCTATCTGGATTTAAAAGCGCCAACCTAATTGGTACTTGTGATAAACAGGGGCTTGAAAACCTTGCGATAGTGAGCTCTGTCATTCACCTAGGGTCTGATCCCGCGCTGCTTGGTTTTATTGTTCGCCCAGATAAAAGCCGACGTCATACGCTAGAAAACATCCTAGAAACTAAGTACTTCACCGTTAACAGCATTGGTGCTGACTTTGTTAAAAAGGCCCATCAAACCTCGGCTCGCTACCCTAAACCAGTCTCAGAATTCAACGCGGTCGGCTTAACGGCCTATTATGACGACACATTCCCCGCTCCCTTCGTCTTGGAGAGCAGTTTAAAGATAGGGTTAGCGTTCAAAGAACAGATAACAATCGAAAGCAATCAAACGCAAATGTTGATCGGTGAAGTTATAACGATTCACGCACCCAAACGCGCCGTGATGCCGGATGGCTACCTTGATTTAGAAGCGTTGGATTTGGTCACGGTATCAGGGCTTGATAGCTACCACGTAACTCAAAGACTGCACCGATTAAGCTATGCAAAACCACAACAGCCACTCTTTCCACTCACTCGTGAAGGTAACCCAACTTCATGGGAAGCTTTCGAACTCAATCTAAACTAATTTTGTTCGGCAATTTGCTATCAAAAGTGCTAACGTCCTTTAATTCCAAGAGATGCATCTCACACAGGCGCATCTCACTGAGCACACTATTCATTCTTACGTCTGTTTCCAAGGACCCTTTTGAAGTTAACTCACTTTAAATACAAAACGCGCGAAGGCCCAGACTACCGACATGGCGATCAGGTGTCATTCATGGACATCAAACAAACCTTCGGTATGGGCAGCATTCGTGTGGGTGCTTGGGTGACGAAAGAAGAAAAAGAGTTGGCCGCAAATCTGATATTCGATTCGCTAGCCGACTTGGCTTACATCTTGGCTTTGCCACCAGAAGCGATTGGCCTTCGCGGCACATTAGGCTTAGCGTTCGGCAGTGGCGGCAGAAAAGGCGTACAAGCACACTATGCCCCGAACCAACGAGAATTAGCCCTCGCGAAGAATGCCGGAGCTGGCGCGCTCGCTCACGAGTTTTGGCATGCATTTGACCACTATATCGCTGAGAAAGCGTTTGAAATCGGCGATACCTCTGGCCCTCGCAAGCAGATCCTGTTCGCCAGCGACTGTTGGTTGCACGATAGAACGGTGCGACCTCATCCATTAAACGAAAGTTTGATGTCTCTGTTTGATGCCACACTGCTTAGCGACAATAACTTGGACAAACACGATTATGTGGCTCGCAGTGTGATTGCCGACAAAGCGATGTCTGCCCGTTACTTCTCACTACCCACAGAGATGATGGCGCGCGCTTTTGAATCCGTGATTGAATCGTGTTCCGATATCAAGAACGCTTATCTAGTGGATGGCACAACCAAGCCTGATATGTACCCCGTGTATCCTGATATGGCGCATCGCAAAGAGATTTATCAAGCGCTTCAAGGTTACTTCGCGCCGTTGGGCCGATCTTTAAGTAAATAGCATTTTGAGTCAGTAGCACTCTGCAGATTTACAGTGAGTGACATGTACCATAAGTTGATCATGTTTAATCTCTGATATAACATGTACAACAAGCGGGACATGTACAATAGTTAACTCATGAATGATTAACTATTCTGTATATATTGAAAGATTAAACATATCCAAAAACAACAGGGTAAATAAGTGATGAATATTGTTTCTTTTACTGAGGCCAGAAATAGCCTTAAGTCTGTGCTCGATAGAGTAGTAGACGATTCTGATGTTACGGTAATAACCAGACGAGATTCAGAAGATGCCGTGGTAATGTCTCTTGATCATTTTAATTCAATGCAAGAAACCTTGTACCTAATGAGCTCGCCTAAAAACGCTGAAAGATTGGCTGAATCTATTGCTCAACTCGAAGCCGGAAATACAACCGTTCGAGAATTGAATAATGACGAATGATCGAAAGATTGTATTTACAGATAATGCTTGGGAAGATTACCTATACTGGCAAACCCAAGACAAGAAAACGCTCAAGAAACTAAATAAGTTGATTGAAGCCGCCAAAAGAACGCCCTTTGAAGGGGTTGGAAAGCCGGAGCCACTAGTCGGCAACCTGTCTAGCTTTTGGTCAAGACGAATCGATGACAAGAATCGATTAGTGTATAAAGCAGATGACGATAACTTTTATATAATTGCTTGTCGTCACCACTATTAAAAGCAGTAAGCAGCACATAGAAAGGGCAGTAATGATCAATTGGCCATCTTTGGTAAAACTCGACGGTGATGATGAGCTTATTTACGTCGCGTCAGAACAAGATTTTCAGGCAGAATGCTCAGACATGATCTTGGGTGAAGATGATTACCTCATCGATTCTGAAGGTGACAGTTACGCACTTCAATCGAACTCAAATCAACTGTCGCTAGCGAAACGAACTGAGCAGTATTCAGTAGAAAGCGTGACTAAGCTGATACGAAATCATGAGTTCCAGAAAGCCGAAGTGTGCCTGATGAAGATCCACTTCCTGACGATTGAAGAAGCGATTCAGTCTTTGGCTTTTGAGCCACGTTAATAGTTCATTTAAAAGCTAATAAACGAAACCTGTTAATCGAGTAGGAGGAGGCCTCACGGCCTCCGTCCTCTCACACCACCGTACAAGCG